>JAQGHV010000331.1 GCA_028288785.1 Rhodospirillales bacterium
TTCCTCCACCGCGTCGCCTACCTCTCGGTCGACCCAGACGCCGCGGAAGACCCCGCCACCCAGCAATGCCGCCAGGTCGCGCAAATCGCGCGCGAACTCCTCCTCCCCATCATCCGCGTGGAGACCATCGGCATCGGCAAATTCCTCCCCGCCCTCCTGCGCCGGGAACTCGCCCGCGCCGGCGCCGCCTGCACCGTCCTCGACCACTCCAACCGGCGCGCCAAGGACGACCGCATCCTCGGCGCCATCGAACCAGCCCTCGCCGCCCGCCGACTCCACGCCCACACCAGCCTCTGGAACACCCCATTCGCCGCCGAAATGTCAGACTGGCGCCCCGGAACCCCCAACCAACGCGACGACGCCCTCGACGCCGTCGCCGGCTGCCTTCTGGCGGAACCCGTCCGCCTTGCGCGCGCGGCACCCATGCCACGAGGCGCTGACTGGCGAGGGGGATGAGGAAGGAAGCAAGGCCGGGGGCTTTGCCCCCAGACCCCCACCGTGGATCGCGCCGATCCCCGGGCCCTGCGTGTGTTGGTCCTGCGTTGGTGAGGGCTGGGACTTCATCGAAGAGGGCCGGGTTGGGAAGGGGGCGCATCACGGGAGTTCCCTCTGATGAACGGTGCTCCATGCGCCCCCTCCCCAACCCGGCTCGCCTTCGGCGAGACTCGACCCCTCCCCAATTCAGAGAAGCAACAAAGGGAGGTCCAGGATCGACACGATCATGGCGGGGTCGAGGGGCGGAGCCCTCGCCTTGCTTACTCTTCCACTCCCACCGCCTTCAGCACTTCCGTGGCGTGGCGCGCGCGTCCGGTGGCCGTGATTTCGTAGCGGCCGTCGTGGCGGGGTTGGGCGAGGCCGAGGTTGGTGAGGCGGTCGAGGCAGGGGCCGTCTTTGAGGCCTGGGGGTCTGCCGTGATCGGCGACCAGGGTCAGGCGGTGCAGGGCCGATCGGCAGCAGGTTTCCAGGTAGGGCTCGTTCCACATCCTTCGCAGGGTGGGGCCGGGCTTGTTGCGCTTCAAGTCATGGCGCGCGTCGCCGGATGACGGGCCTGGGCGCGCGACGCGGGCCGTACGCCCGGATGGGTGCCGCCGGATGTGCGGCGAGGCAGGTGGCCGGAGGCCACGCCCCTCGAGTGAGGGCGAAAATAACGACCAGGGGTCACGCGTCGTGACCCTCGAAATCACCTTAGGAAGAAGGGTTCGCGTCATGCCGGTGGAGTTTGATCCTGCGTCTTGGGTTCGGTTTGTTGAGATCCCTGTGGCGGCTGGTTTGTTCTGGATGATCCATGGCTTGCGCCAGGATTTCCTGAATCGGTCCGACCGCATCGATGAGCGGGGTGCGGAGGCGTTGACCCGCACGCGCGAGGATCTGGCGGACTACAAGCTGGAGGTGGCGCGGACGTATGTGCCGTTGTCGTTGATGCGCGATGTGGACCGGCGGTTGTCGGAGCACATGCTGCGGATCGAGAGCAAGATCACGGAATTCGGGCGCAGCTGCGCGAGCTGCCCGATCTCCAAGAAGGATGCGCGCTGATGTCGGCCGCGGTTCAGGTGCGGAGCGTGACGTCGGTGGAGGTCCTCGCGATGACCTTGTGGGGCGAGGCAGCGGAGCGGCCGGTGCGCGCCATCGAGGGCGTGGCGGCGGCCATCATCAACCGGGTGCGGATGGTGGCGGCGCCCGATGGGCCGCGGCATTGGGGCAGGGGGGTGGGCGGCGTGTGCCGGGCGCCGTTCCAGTTCGGGTGTTGGCATCCGCGTCATCCGCGGCATGCGCCTATGTTGGCGCTGGGGGAGGATGATGTGGCGCTGGCGATGTGCAGGCGCATCGCGGCGCGTGCGGCGTCGGGGGTGCTGCCGGACCCGACCGGCGGTGCCACGCATTACCATGCGGCGGCGCGGCTGCCGGCCTGGGCGGTGGGGCGGGTTCCCGAGGCGGAGATCGGCGGCCTGCTCTTCTATCGCCTCGCGATCTGAGCTACGCGGCGGCGATGGAAAGCGTGATCTACACGATGGTGCGTGGCGTCGATTGGGCCGAGGCGGAGCGCCTCGGTAATTATGCCGGCAGCGCGGATGATGTGCGGGACGGGTACTTGCATTTCTCGACGGCGGGGCAACTGCGCGCGAGTGCGGCAAAGCACCGTGCGGGTGAGGCCGGACTGGTGCTGGTGACGGTGGACGCGGCGGCGCTGGGTGGCGCGCTGCGGTTCGAGCCGGCGGGTTCGCGGACTGGGCTGTTCCCGCATCTCTATGGCGTGTTGCCGATGGGAGCGGTGCTTTCGGCGGTGGCTTTGCCGCTGGGGGCGGATGGGCTGCACCAGTTTCCGCCAGCCATTCCCTGAAGCGTCGCTGGCCGGACTGCATCGCATGGCGCGAGGCGATTGGCTCGCCCGTTGAGTGCCAAAGCTGGAGCGTCACTGGTCAGCGATGAGGCCGCAACGCGGCGCCGAGGTATAGACTGGCTTGTTGACTGCCAGAACTACAGCGTCAGCACCATGCACGTTGGCCTGAAGCGCGAAAGTATGGCGCTGCCGATCAGACCCGTCGTTCAATGAACAGACCACCTGTCGTGCAGGTTCAGCGCGCAGCGTTGGCGCTGCTCGCTTCGTTCCACGGTGACCTTGCTCGTGTCGCCGGCCTTCGTACTACCTCGCCGTTGCGGTGAGACCGAAGCGGCGCTGTGCGTCGCCGGCATCCCGAGGTGGCGCTGAGCTCATCGCTCCCATGAGGAGAGGCTGCGGCGGACGCACCGAAAACTCCAGTTCCGTGGCCTGGCCCCTCAGGAAGCGCTCGACCGGGTCGCGCAGCGTCGCGAGGGCGGGGCCCGAGGCCGCACCGCGCGCCATGCCGATCAGCTGCTCGCGCAGCTGCGCTTCGGTGATGCGCTGTTCCAGTGCCTGTGCACGGATCGCGCGGGCGAGCAGGCCCTCGTCGCGGTAGCGCAGCGCCAGCCCGATCAGCCGGGCGTTCGTCATGATATCAGCCGCGCCCGAACCAGGCACGAAGCGGTCGAGCTCCGCGGAGAAGGTCAGGCGGCCATACTCGGGGACCGACACGACGAAGGCCGGCACGCCAAGCATCCCACCGGTGGCCTGGAACGTGGCATCGAGTGTGATGTCGGCGGCGAGCGACTGGTAGCCGAGTTGCCGGATGATGGTCGCGACCTGAGGAATGCCATCGAATCGCAGGCCTCGGACGGCGACCTGGCCGGTGCCGCTTTGCGTCGGGTCGGTATCTGAATGGACGCGCAAGCTGTCGACGCTACCGGAGGCCCGGCCACCTTCCGAGAAGGTGAAGCCCTGGGCGACCAGCTCGAGGCGACCGGTCTGCGGCTGCGGCTGTCCGCCGCCGCGCATCTGCTGGATGACTGTCGCGATGTCGACGCCGCTGAGCGCGGCGCTGGCGAGGCCGAACGCATTTCCGCCGGCGCCGATACGTTCGCCGGCCAGGCCTTCCAGCCGCACACGCGTGCGCCGCCCGCGGCCGAGATCCTCGATGCTGAGATCGCCCAGGGTGAAAACGCCGTCATTGCCACTGTCCACCCGCAAGCCTTCGATCGACATGCGGTCAAGGGCAACGTCTTCCGGCTGAGGCCGGGTGGCACCCGCGGGTCGCCGAACGCCCAGGCCGATGATCCGCAGCCGCGCGATCGAAACCTGAACCGCATTGGTGCTGACGTTGATGCTGCGGAGATCTGCCTCGCGCACGCCATCTTCGGTCTGGCCTTCGACCATGACCTCATCGAAGGTGACGGTGCCGTCCGGCCGCCGCACGGTGACGCCTTCGAGGCGCACGCGCTGGCTGGCCTCGTCGACGACCGTGGCGGTGCGGTAGGTCATCTGCGCATCGGGCGGGAACAGGGTCCGCAGCCGGCGTATGGCGGGCGGCTCATCGGGCGGGGGCGGCGCGAGCACGATGGGCGGCTGGGGAGCCGGCGTGGCGCCACCCGGCGCGGGTGTCGGCGCCTGCACGATCGGCGGGGTCGGAACCTGCACGATAGGCGGGGTCGGCGGCGTGGCGCGGCCCGGCGGAGGCGGCGGCGTCTGAACGACGGGCGGCAAAACGCCCAACGGCGGCGGCTTGGTGGTCGGCAGCGCCGGCACCGCGGTCGGCGGCAGGACGTCTGGCTTCTGCGCCTGCACCGGCCCCGCGAGCACCACGAGGCCGAACATCAATCCACCGATTTTGCGCAAGCTGGCCTCCATGCGTCGGTCTGCCGACGCAACCATGGCGCAAGGCTCGGCACTTCGCCACCCTGGCGCCAGCGCCGTGGCAGTGCCATCTGCGAGAGATGACGAGGCTCCCCGCAAAACCCGGCCAGACCACGGCCGTCTCCGCTTTCCTGGACCGCCTCGCGGCGATGCCCGAAGCGCGCCCGGCTTCGGGGCGTCCGGCACGCCTGCTGTTCGCGGTCGACGCGACGGCGTCGCGCCAGCCGAGCTGGGACAGGGCGTGCCAGTTGCAGGCGGAGATGTTCGCGGCGGCCCAGGGTCTGGGCGGCATCGCGATCTCGCTGGGCTATTGGCGCGGCTTCAATGAATGCGCGGCGACGCCCTTCCTTACCGATGCCGCCGAGCTCGGGCGCCGCATGGCCGGGGTCGATTGCCGGGGCGGGCAGACGCAGATTCTGCGCATGCTCGCGCATGCCGAGAAGGCGCACCAGGCTAAGCGCCTCGCCGCGATGATCCTGGTCGGCGACGCCGCCGAGGAGCCGCCCGACCCGATCTGCCATGCGGCCGGTGAGCTGGGGCTGCGCGGCGTTCCCGTCTTCACCTTCCTCGAGGGGCAGGACCCCGCAGCTTCAGCGTTGTTCCCGGAAATCGCGAGGCTGTCGGGCGGTGCCTACGCGCCGTTTGACCCGGCCAGTGCCGCGATGCTGCGCGACCTGCTGCGTGCCGTCGCGACCTACGCCGCTGGCGGAAGGCGGGCGTTGGCCACGTTGGAAAACCCCGCCGCGCGGCGGATTGTCGCGCAATTGCCGGCGCCGCGCTGATGCTCCTGGGAGCCCTTGCCCTAGGTGCGCTTGCGCTGGTCGTGTTGCTGGCGCTGCTGCGCGCCTTTGCGACGGCGCCGATCGAGCAGGTGAAGAAGGCGGCGGCGGTAGGCGGTGTCGTTCTCGGCTGCGCGACGATCGTGCTTCTCCTGGCGATCGGGCGAGGCGGGCAGGTATTCTGGGCGCTGGCGCTGTTCGGCCCGGCAATTTGGCGGTGGTGGCAGGGTAGGCGTCTGGCACGCCGTTTCGCGCAGCCTGCCGGTGGCGGTGCCGATGCCTCCCGGATCGTGACGGCAACTCTGGACATCGCGTTGGACCACGCCAGCGGCGCCATGACCGGGCGCGTGCTGCGCGGGAGCCACGCCGGCTCGGACCTCGCGGATCTGCCATTGGCCGCATTGCGCGAGCTGCTGGCCGACTGCGTGAATGCGGACACTGAGAGCGTGCCGTTGCTTGAGGCTTGGCTGGACCGCATCCATCCTGAATGGCGCGCAGAGCCCGCACCGTCGGCGGCGCCGCTCAGCCGGGCCGAGGCGTTGGCGATCCTTGGGCTCGATGATGGTGCGACCGAGGCCGCCATCCGTGCCGCGCATCGCCGTTTGATGCGGGCGGCGCACCCGGACCAGGGTGGCAGCGACTGGCTCGCTGCCCGATTGAACGCGGCGCGAGACCTGCTGCTGGGTTGAACGGGCGGGCCTCGATCTGCGTTGCCCTGCATCGCTGAGGCGAACAGCTTTTTTTCGGGACCAGTAATATCGGGCTTCATCGCGGAGCGGCCGCACGTTCGCTGCAGTACGCGTCGCAGCCGGATCGGACCGCCTGCGGAAAAATAGGCGGGGCAGGTGCCAACAATTCTCCTCGTGCCGCGTTACGATTTGTGCCTGCCACAAATGCGACGCCATGACGTGATCCACTGACCAACACGCCGCTACCAGGAAATTCAGCATGAGCCTCAAGCCACTCAAGAAAGCAGTCCTTCCCGTCGCCGGCCTCGGCACGCGGTTCCTGCCGGCCACGAAGGCCATGGCCAAGGAAATGCTGCCGGTTGTCGACAAGCCGCTGATCCAATACGCGGTCGAGGAAGCCCGCGCCGCCGGGATCGAGCAGTTCTGCTTCATCACCGGGCGCGGCAAGACCGCCATCGTCGAGCATTTCGACGTCGCCTATGAGCTGGAACGAACCCTGGCCGAGCGCGGCAAGCAGGCTGAGCTCGATGCGTTGCGTGCCCAATCGATGCCGCCGGGCTCGATCGTCACGGTGCGCCAGCAGGTGCCGATGGGGCTTGGCCACGCGATCTGGTGCGCCCGCGCCTTCATCGGCGACGATCCTTTCGCGATCCTGCTCCCGGATGATTTGATGATGTGCGAAACCTCCTGCACGGCGCAGCTCGCCCGCGCCTACGAAGAGACGGGCGGCAACGTCGTTGCCATCGAGGAAGTGCCGATGGAGCGGGTGAACCGCTACGGCGTGCTGGACGTGGCCGAGGATATGGGCCGCCTCGTCTCCATCAAGGGCTTGGTCGAAAAGCCACGGGTGGACCAGGCGCCGTCCAACCTCACGGTCATCGGGCGCTATGTGCTGATGCCGGAGGTGATCACCCATCTTGCAAAGATGGAGCGCGGTTCCGGCAACGAGGTGCAGTTGACCGATGGCATGGCGAAGCTGATCGGGCACCAGCCGTTCCACGGCCTCCGCTATGAAGGGCGGCGCTTCGACTGCGGTGACAAGGCCGGATACCTCGAAGCGCAGGTGGCCTTCGCGCTGCAGCGTCCGGACATGGCGCCGGCGATGCGGGCGATCCTCAAGACGTATAGCTGATCCGGCGGTTCCGCGACCTCGACAGGGGTCGCGGGGTTGCGTGTGGCGGGAAGCTGGTTTTGCCCGGATCACGCGTCCTCCGAAGGTGGTTCCCGCTTAATCGAGCTAGGCGGCAGCGCAGCTTCTACAATCGCGCCGTGCGAACCGCGGAGCAGGGGTTCGCGGCCGGGGTCAACCCTTAGCGGCCACGGCGCCGCGGTGGGCTCCGGTCGCCTTCTTCATAGCGTGATGCGCCACGTGTCATCGTCTGGCGGATCAGCGGACGACCGTTTCGGCTCTGTGCCCTGGCAGCGGCGGCACCTCGCGAAACCACCGCATTCCTTTCGATGATGACCCTCTGGCGGCCCGCGACGCGGCGATCGGCAATGGGCGCCCGGGCACTGCGGCGCGAAGGCGGACTTCCGCGCCGCGCGGCACCGCGCGCCGGCAGCGCTCGCTCCACGCCCGGCCGGCGCGCCGCGGTGGCGGCCACCCGACTTGGCAAGGTGTCGGCGCGTGCGCTCCCGATCAGCCCCAGCGATGACCGCGACGCGATGACCGGAACCTCACGGGGCCCGACGCCGAGGCGGGCGAAGGCTGAATCGAGGATATCCATCATGTGCCGGTCGCGCTCACGGCCGGTCGAGCCGCCGAACACGGCGCCCACCAGGCGCTGACCGTCACGCTGGACGCTGCTGACGAGATTGAACCCGCTGTCATGCACGTAGCCGGTCTTGATGCCGTCGGTGCCGTCATACTCCGCGAGCAGCCGGTTGTGGCTGGCGATGACACGCCCACGGAAGCGGAAAACATCGGTGGAGAAGTAGTGGTAATAGGTCGGGAAATCATCGCGTAGGCGGCGGCCGAGCAGTGCCATGTCCCGCGCCGTGGAGACCTGCTCGAAGTCCGGAAGGCCCGACGCGTTGCGGAAGGTCGTGCGCGTCATGCCCAGCGAGCGCGCGCGTTGCGTCATGACCTGGGCAAAGCGCTCCTCATCGCCGGCCAGGAACTCGCCGATCGCGCAGGCGACGTCGTTGGCCGAGCGCGTCACGAGGGCCAGGATCGCCTGTTCGACGGTCAGCGAGGAACCCGCCGGGAGACCGAGCTTGGAGGGCGGCTGGGCGGCCGCCTCACGTGACATGGTGATCGACGTACCGAGTTGAACGCGGCCAGTGCGCAGCGCCTCGAACAGCATGTACAGCGTCATCATCTTGGTGAGGGAGGCCGGGTGGCGAAACTCATCCGCATTCGCCGCCATAAGCGTCGCGCCAGTGCGGGCGTCCTGAACGATCGCCGCGTAACGATCGCTGCCGATCTGGGCGACGGCATCGCGCGGCCCGGCGAACATGCCGATCAGCGCTAACAGAATGAAACGGCTGGCAAACCCGACCCAACAGAGCCGGTATCCGACGAAGCGAAGCACCATGGAACCTTCCCCAGGGCCAGCGCCGCCCCTCGCCCGTCCTGATTGGACACACAATGCTTTACCGGATTGAAGCCGCAAATGTCCAGCTTCACCGGTGATCTTCTAAAGCCGTCCAATAGGTTACACGAGGTGCTTACTTTTGCCTTGGAACAGGCCAATGGCGCTTCCTTCAGCGAATTTATGCTGCACCGCAAAAAAAACTTGCGTCGCTGCTTCGCCCTCCTCTAGAAAACTTATGTTGCACCGCAGCAAAGCGGGCGGCCGGACCTGGTCCGGGGGCCATAGTGCAGGTCTTACGTGTGGTCGGAGCACCGTGGTTCGGTCTCCAACAGGATGAGGTAGGGCGGCATGAGCGGCACCACCAAGGGACGCGCACCCGTGCGCGGCAAGACTGCGGTCGCACCGGCAGCGGCTTCGCCGGGCGGGATCGCTCCGATGATTGCGGCGCCTTCCGCGAAAGCGGTGGCGCCCGAGCCGGCGCTCCCCGCGGAAGCGGCGGAACCCACCGCGGAAGCGGCAAAGTTTGAGATGCCTGAGATCGCCGAGGCGACCCCCGCTCCGGCAATTCTGTCCAATGAAGTGAAGGAAACCACCATGTCCCTCTCGACCAATGTGACCAACATCGCGTCCGACGCCGCGACGAAGACCAAGACGATGATCGACCAGACGACCGTTCAGACCCGCGCAAACATGGAGAAGACTATGGAACAGGCAACGAAGGCCCACGAAGGCATGATGAAGGCCGCCGAAGAGGTCGCCGAGTTCGGCCGCGCCAACATCGAAGCGATGACCAAGGCCGCCCAGCTTTGGGCCACCGGCACCCAGGACCTGGCGCGCCAGTACGCCGCCGTCGCCCAGGGCTTCGCCGACCACGCCATGGAGAGCGCCAAGGCCCTCTCCTCGGTGAAGAGCCTCAAGGAAGCTGCCGACCTGCAGTCGTCCTTCGCCAAGGCCGCCTTCGAGAAGTCCTCCGCCGAGACCACGAAGTTCCAGGAAGCGGTCCTCCGCCTCACGGAATCGGCCAGCGCCCCGATCACGGCCCGCGTGCAGGTCGCGATGGAGAAGCTCTCCAAGCCGATCGCGGCGTAATTAATGAGGGTCATTCTTCATAACCCTCATTAATTAAGGATTTTTGTGCCCTCAGGTGCCGGGCGCGCACTCCGTGCGCTTGACTCGCCGGACTACCGGCGGCGGCCATGCGGCGCGCGGTGCGCGCTGAAGGCTAGCGGGTAGCTTGAGGTGAGATGCGTTCGATCCGTCTTGGGTCGGGCCGGCTGGGTGGCCTGGTTTTGTCCTTCCTAGAGGGGGGCGGAGCCAGGCCATTCTTGTTTTCTGCGCGCTTTTGGTGCATTCGCCAGGACGAAGTCGGTAAACGCTTGTTTAACACACCGCGTGCCACTTCACCTGCGCAGGAAACTTCCGATATCGTAGGTTGATCGATCGGCCATGGCGCCGGCGGCTACCATTTGAAATGAGACAGCACCCAGCCATGAGCATCCAGCAGCCATGAGCGATCACGACATGAACGACCCGGACAAACGCAACAACGGTCCCGGCAACGGCGATGGCCCCAGCACGGGTGTCGTCGTCAAGGCGCGCCCGCGCACCAAGAAGCCGGCCATGTACAAGGTGTTGATGCTGAACGACGACTACACGCCGATGGAATTCGTCGTGCACGTGCTCGAGCGCTTTTTCCAGAAGAACCGGGAAGAGGCGACCAGGATCATGCTGCACGTCCATCGCCGCGGAGTCGGCGTCTGCGGCGTCTTCACCTACGAGGTCGCCGAGACCAAGGTGACCCAGGTCATGGACCTCGCGCGGCAGAACCAGCATCCGCTGCAATGCACGATCGAAAAGGAATAACGGTTACATTTGGTTTTGGTGCGGCTTTTTTCCCTGGGGGTGCGAAAGGCTTTCCGGCATCCTACATGATGAAATGAAGATAACGGCCCCGCGCACCGCCTGCGCGTACCCGTTCCAGGGAGCGTAACCACCATGCTGTCCCGTAACCTCGAACAGACGCTCCACCGCGCCCTCGGCCTGGCTAATGACCGCCGGCACGAATACGCGACTCTCGAACACCTGCTTCTCGCCCTCGCCGAGGACGCCGACGCCACCACGGTGTTGCGCGCCTGTGGCGTGGACATCGAAAAGCTGAAGCGCGATCTCGGCGAGTTCCTCGACAAGGATCTCGCCGGGCTGGTGACGGATCGCTCCGGCGACCCGAAGCCGACCGCGGGCTTCCAACGCGTCGTCCAGCGCGCTGCGATCCACGTCCAATCCTCCGGCCGCGACGAGGTCACGGGCGCCAACGTGCTGGTCGCCCTGTTCTCGGAGCGGGAGAGCCATGCCGTCTATTTCCTGCAGCTCCAGGACATGACGCGGCTGGACGCGGTGAACTTCATCAGCCACGGCATCGCCAAGGCACCTGGCCGCTCAACGCCACGCCCCGTGCAGGGGCAGGGCTCAACCCCGCCCGAGGAGCCGACCGAGCGCGAGGAAAAGCCCCAGCGCGCGCCGCGTGGCCAGGACGCGTTGACCAACTACTGCGTCAACCTGAACAAGAAGGCCCAGGCCGGGAAGATCGACCCGCTGATCGGCCGTGACTCTGAGATCGAGCGCACGATCCAGATCCTGTGCCGCCGCACCAAGAACAACCCGCTCTATGTGGGTGACCCCGGCGTTGGCAAGACCGCCATCGCCGAGGGCTTGGCGAAGCGCATCATCGAAGGCGACGTGCCGGAAGTGCTGCTGAAGTCGACCATCTTCGCGCTCGACATGGGCTC
>JAQGHV010000360.1 GCA_028288785.1 Rhodospirillales bacterium
GTCAGCCCCGGCAGCACCTCGACGTTGGTGGCCTCGGAGAAGCTCTTGAAGCCGGCGATGCGGATGCGGGTGAGCGTCGCCGAACGTGGCGGATGCGGGGCGGGCGAGTCCGGCTCTGGAGTCGTCATCGGCGCCCCGCTGTCGTCGCGGGAGGGATCCTCGATGCCGTGCGAGCCGTCATCGGGGGTGGGCATGCTCAGCGCGCGATTTCCTGGACGAAGCGCTCAAACGTGATGGCGCCGGAGACTGGGCGGTTGCCGAACACGAAGGTCGGCGTCGCCTGCACGTTGAACTCGCGTTCGGCGCGGAGGCGGAGCTCCAGTATGCCGCGATGCAGGGTTTCGTCGCCCCAGGCCTCGTCGAAGGTCGCGCGCGTCATGCCGGCGAGGGCGGCGATGCGGAACACCTCCTCCTTGTTGTCGATGCCGCGGGTGAAGGCCCAGCGATTTTGGGTCGCGAACAGGGCGCTGATGTAGCCCTCGTAGCGATCGGCGGAGAGCGTGCGGCCGACCGCGGCGGCAGCCAGGCCGAGCTGGTCGAGGGGGAAGTCCCGCCAGACCATGCGGATCTGGCCGGTCTCGACCAGCTGCGCCTTCACCTGGGGCCAGACCTCATTGTGGAAGCTCGCGCAGTGCGAGCAGGTGAGGGAGAAGAACTCGGTCACGACCTTCGGGGCGGCGGCATTGCCGCTGCCACGCTCGCCAAGCCGGGGGTCGGTTGTGGCGGTGGGCGCAGCGGGCGGCGGGGTTGCCGTGGAAGCGGCTGGCGGGCTCGGCGGCGTGGTCGCGGGGCTCGATTGAGCCGGCGCCTGGCGCGGCCAGAACTGCCATCCGGCGAGGCCGCCAGCGACGACAAGTCCACCGGCAATGACAAGGTTGCGACGCGGCACGGGCATCCAGGGATTTCCTTAAAGAGGGCTCAGCGGCCGAACGGCCGCCAACGGTAGTCCGGTGAGACAATTGCGCGGGGTGCGCGCGTCACGCCGAAACGCGTGCCCGCGGCACGACGCAGTTGAGGGCATACAAAAGCTCAAACCACCCGTCTCCTATCCAGCGGCCGAACGGCCGCCGCCAGTAGTCCGGCGAGCCAAGTGCGCGGAGCGCGCCCGGCACCTCAGGGCATACAAATGCTGAGAGCAGCGGTCATTCTTCATGATCGGTGGTCTCAACGTGCCTTCCGATAGACGCTGCGGGCCAGCTTTTCCAGCGCCGCCCGCAGATCGTCCGATGCCACGTCGGTCAGCGCCGCCTCGACCCGAGGTGGTATCGAGGCCGGGGAGCGCAGCCGGGCGGGTGCGATTACCGGCGATGGCTCCTGCACGAAGCGGAGTCGCTGCACCTGGGTGCCGCCGATCTGCTGGTTGATCCGGGCCATGATCTCCCCGGCGATATGGGTCAGCTCCATCGCGACAGGGCCGGAACACGCGAGCGTGAGCGTGCCGGCGCTGAACTTCTTGGGCACCGTGACGGCGGCAAGCGCAGGGCCGATCAAGCTCGGCCAATCCGCCATGAGCTGGGCGCCGGCGGGGCTGCGGCGCTTGAAGGCCGGGCGGGTGATGCGCGGCAGCAGCGCGGCCAGGGGGCGCGGGCCACCGAAAAATCGGGCATTCTCCTCCGCCATGGCCTCCACTTCGCTCCTGCTCGCCTGGTATGATCGGCACCGCCGCACGCTCCCTTGGCGCGGCACGCGTGAACCATACCGTGTTTGGCTGTCCGAGGTCATGCTGCAACAGACGACGGTCGCCGCGGTGATCCCGCGCTACGCCCGCTTCCTGGAGCGTTTCCCCGGTGTCGAGGCGCTCGCCGCCGCCCCGTGGGATCAGCTGGCGGAGGAATGGGCGGGGCTCGGCTACTACGCCCGGGCGCGCAACCTGCATGCCGCGGCGCAGGCGGTGGTCGCGCGGGGTGGGTTTCCCCGCGACTCGGCCGGGCTGCGTATGCTGCCGGGGATCGGCGCCTACACGGCGGCCGCCGTCGCCGCGATCGCCTTCGACGAGCCGGTGATGCCCGTTGACGGCAATGTCGAGCGGGTTACGGCGCGCATCTTCGCCGAGCAAACGCCACTGCCGGCCGGGAGGGCCCGGCTCGCCCGCCTCGCCGCTGGTTTCATGGACGAGCCCGAGGCGCGGGCGCGGCCGGGGGATTTCGCCCAGGCGATGTTCGACCTCGGCGCCGCGATCTGCACGCCACGACGCCCCGCCTGCGCAATCTGCCCGTGGTCCGGCGAATGCCTCGCGCGGGCCGAGGGGATCGCGGAGTCGCTTCCCGCTAAACCCGCAAAGAAGCTGCGCCCGGTGCGGCATGGCGTGCACTTCCTGCTCCGCGATGCGGAGGGCCACATCCTGCTGCGACGTCGCCCGCCCGAAGGCCTGCTCGGCGGCATGCTGGAGGTGCCCGGCACCGCCTGGCGCGAAGCCGGCTGGGACATCAATGAGGCGATGGAATTCGCGCCGGCACCGGCCGACTGGCGACTGCTGCAAGGGGAGGCGCGGCACGGCTTCACCCATTTCGAACTTCGCATGCGGCTGCTCGTCGCGCGCTGCCCAGCGCTGCCGAGCATCGACGGCTTCGAGGCGCATCCTGGCGAGGGCTTGGCGCTGCCCACTGCGATGCGTCGGCTGCTGGCGCTTGATGTGGCCTCGCCGGGCGTGGCAGGAGTGTGTGACACGATTTTCCAGGAACCATCCCGATGAGCATTGCGATCGCTACCCCCCGCCTGGCGCTGCGCTTCTGGGCGCTGGCACTTCTGGGGTCACTCGTGATCGCGGCCTCGGCGCAGATCGCGGTGCCGCTGTGGCCGGTGCCGATGACCTTGCAGACGCTGGCGGTGCTGCTGCTTGGTGCATTGGGTGGGTCGCGGATCGGGGTGGCGAGCGTGGCGCTGTACCTCGCCGAGGGCGCGGTGGGCCTGCCTTTCTTCGCCAATGGCAGCGCGGGGATCGCGGTACTGGCGGGGCCGACGGCGGGCTATCTGCTGGGCTTCTTGCCGGCCGCCTGGATCGCCGGACAGGCTCGCGGTGGCTGGTGGCGCACGGGAGCGATCCTGGGTGCGGCGCACCTGGTGCTGTTCATCCCGGGCCTGGCGTGGCTTGCAGGCTTCATCGGGCTGGAACGTGCGCTGGTGACGGGCCTGGCGGTGTTCATCCCCGGCACGGTGGTGAAGACGGCGCTGGCATTGGTCGCGGTGCGCGCCAGCCGCAGGCACGGCTGACGGACCACTCGCTACCAGGGCTTACGGCGGCGCCGGAGCGCGGATTGCTGACGGTGGCACGTGGGCGGCTCTACGGGGGCACCTAATCTCATTCTCTCGCTGATCTTCCTGGGCTGTTCGTCGAGCACCTCACCCAGGGCGACGCCGTGCAGCGCGGCGACCGTGATTTCCTGAGCTTCTACGCCGCCGCACGCCTCGGCTGGGTTGGGCAGGCTGCCAGCGTATGGAATCCCGCGGTGCACCAAGTTGCCGAGGTCGCTGCTCTCGGGGCGCCCGGGCCGCCATTTTCCCTTCTACTACCCTCCGGCCTTTCTGCTCGCCTGCCTGCCGCTGAGCGCGCTTTCGCTGTTTGGAGCCTATCTGGCGTGGCTGGCTGCGACCGTGGCGCTGCTGGTGGCAGCACTTCGGCAAGCTGGCGCCGGCTGGGCCGGCTTGGCCGTGTTGGTGCTTTCACCGGCGGGTATCCTCACCATCACGACGGGACAGAACGCGTTTCTCACGACGGCGCCGTTCGTCTTGGCCGGTGTCTCGCTCTTCGGCGGCCGTGGCTCGTGGGGATCTGCATCGGGTTGCTGACGGTGAAGCCGCAGCTGGGCCTGATGGTGGTGCCCGCACTGCTCGCGGCGGCGATGGCGCGTGCTGGCCTCCGCCAGTCTTGCGACGCTGGCCTTCGCCGGCGCGGCGGCGATCCTACTTGGCCCCGAGGTGTGGAGCGCCTTTGTCGCCGGCGGCGCTGCGGTGCAATCGGGAATGGAGGTCGAGCTGCAGATCTTCAAGATGCAGAGCGTCTTCGCCGTGGCTCGGCAACTGGGTGCGGGGGCAACGCCCGCTTATGTCGCCCAGGCCGTGGCGGCGGTCGCGACCGTGGCGGTGCTCTGGCCGACGCGGGCACGGCGCCCGGGCGGTCTTGTCGAGGTTGCGGCGATGGCAGCCGGTGGCCTGCTCATGACGCCCTATCTTCAATTCCATGACCTGATGCTGCTGACCCTGCCGATGATCGCCTTGGCACGGGCCGCGGCCCGGATGGCATCCTTCCTGGCGAGCGGGCCGGCGTGCTGCTGCTGCTGGGGCCAGCGTTGTCTTACGCCTCGGGCTGGATAATAGGCGTTTCGTTTGGGCCGGCGCTGGCCCTGCTCGCGGTGCTTATGCTGCGGCGGCGCATGCTGCGGCCGGATACGGCCATGCCAGCGGCATAGAATATTGGCCGGGCACTGCGCGCGTTGGTGCCGCCGAAGCTTGGACGAAGTTCATCCCAGCGCTCTGAAACCGTCTCGTCAGCCAGCGATCAGGCCGCCGTGCCCTTGTTGATCTCCGCGCGGAACTCATCGATCAGGCGCAGCCCGCCGCCGGGTAATTCCGCGTACCAAAAGGCCCAGCCATTGCATGATGGCGCTTCCTGCAGCGCCGCGCCGACCTTGTGGATGGAGCCCGTGAACGCGCCGCAGCGCAGCGTGCCATCGGCGCCGACCGTCGCCGAGTAGCGCCGCGCTCGGTCCTGCAGGCGCGACCCCGCCGGGATCAACCCGCGCTCCACCAGCACGCCGAAGGGAACCCGCGGCATCTCCCGCCGCGAAGGCAGCGCCAGGGCGTCCTCGGACGCGATCGGCACGATGGCCGCGATGCGCTGCCGCGCCGCCGCCGCATAGCCGGGGTCGCGCTCGATGCCGATGAACTGCCGCCCCAGACGCTTGGCGACGGCCGCCGTCGTGCCGGAGCCCAGGAACGGGTCGAGGATGATCTCGCCCGGCGCGGTCGAAGCCAGGATCACGCGGTGGAGCAAGGCCTCCGGCTTCTGCGTCGGGTGGACCTTTACCCCCGCCGCGTCGCGCAGCCGCTCGCCACCGGTGCAGAGCGGGATGAACCAGTCGCTGCGCATCTGCGTGTCGTCGTTGAGCGATTTCATCGCGGCGTAGTTGAAGCGGTACTTGCTCTCCTGCCCACGCGCCGCCCAGATCAGCGTCTCATGGGCGTTGGTAAAGCGGCGGCCCCGGAAGTTCGGCATCGGGTTCGACTTGCGCCATATCACATCGTTCAGGATCCAGAAGTCGAGGTCCTGCAATGCCGCGCCGAGGCGGAAAATGTTGTGGTAGGCGCCGATCAGCCACAGCGTGCCGTCGCGCCGCAGGACGCGCCGCGCCTCGGTGAGCCAGGCGCGGGAAAAGGCGTCGTAGGCGGCGAAGGATTCGTACTTGTCCCAGTCGTCATCGACCGCATCGACCAGGCTGTCATCAGGGCGGCGAAGATCGCCCCTCAGTTGCAGGTTGTATGGCGGGTCGGCGAAGATGGCGTGCACCGAGGCCGGCGGCAGCGACCGCATGGTCTCGATGCAGTCGCCGACCAGGATCTGGTCGAGCGGCAGGTCCAGCCCAGTGCCCACGTAAAATTCCCCTAGAGCGCGAGAATCGCAGGCGCGACTCGAGGGGTCAAGCGGCGCGTGCGCCGTGGGCTTCCTCGACCGGTGCGAAACCGCGGCGGTGATGGGGGCAGGGGCCGTGCTGGATCAGCGCGTGGCGGTGCATCGCGGTGGCGTAGCCGACGTGGCGGGCGAAGCCATAGGCCGGCCATCGCGCATCCAAACGCCGCATCGCACGGTCGCGCGTGACCTTGGCGAGGATGGAGGCCGCCGCGATCGAGAGGCACAGTGCATCGCCGCCGATGATGCAGCGAGTCTCGCACGGCAGCATGGGTGCGCGATTGCCATCGATCAGGGCAAGACCAGGAATGACGCGCAGCCGCAGCACGGCGCGTCGCATCGCGAGGTGGGTGGCGACCAGGATGTTGAGGCGCCCGATCTCGACGCTGCTTGCGGCCGCGACAGCGAAGCAGATATCGGCGGTGAGCAACGCCGCATAGGCGATGTCACGCTGTGCGGCGTTGAGGCGCTTGCTGTCGTCGAGCAGCGCCGCCAGCCCGGCAGGCGGCGGGGTGAGAAAGATGACCGCGGCCGCCAGCACTGGCCCGGCGAGCGGCCCTCGCCCGGCTTCATCGACGCCGGCAACCCGGCCGTCATGGCTCGCTTCGACACTGAAATCCGGGGGCAATCTGGCCTCGTTGCGCGATTCGCCGCCATCCTACCGATCCATGCGGCTTTCGGACAAATTCCCCAGGTCGTTTCAAAACAGGGCCAACTGGGCGCCGGGCACCTTGAAGTGGCTGCAATCGAGCCGGATCTCGCCGCCCTTGGCTCCCCGCCCGGCGCGGTCCAGCCCGAGGCGCTTCATGGCCAAGGCGAAGCGGCTGGCCATCAACTCGGCATAGGCGCCGGTGCCGGTCTGCCGGACACCGAAGCGGCTGTCGTAGAGCGCGCCGGCGCGCATGTCGCGGACCAGCGCCAGAATCTTACGCGCCCGCTCGGGCATGTGGTGCAGGAGCCAGTTCTCGAACATCGGCGCGATCTCAAGCGGCAGGCGCAGCGCCACGTAGCCGGCATGAACAGCGCCATGCTGCTGCGCAGCCTCCAGGATGCGCTCCATCTCGGCGTCGTTGAGACCCGGGATCATCGGGGCGGCAAGCACGCCGACCGGGATCCCGCCATCCGCAAGCGTGCGCATCGCAGCCAGCCGCCTGGTCGGTGCCGCCGCCCGTGGCTCCATGATACGCGCGAGCTTGGGGTCGAGCGTCGTGACCGACATGCAGACCTGCACCAGGTTCTGCCTGGACATGCGGCCGAGGATGTCCATGTCACGCAACACGCCCGCCGACTTCGTCACGATGGTGACGGGGTGGCTGAAGCGCTCCAGCACTTCCAGCAGCCGACGCGTCAGCGCAACCGTCCGCTCCACCGGCTGGTAGGGGTCCGTATTGGCGCCGAGCGCGACCGGCCGCGGCACATAGCCGGGGCGGGAAAGCTCCTTCTCAAGCAGCGCCGGCATGTCCGGCTTGTAGAAAAGCCGGGTTTCGAAATCGAGGCCAGGCGAGAGGCCGAGATAGGCGTGCGACGGCCGCGCGTAGCAATAGACGCAGCCATGCTCGCAGCCGCGATACGGGTTCAGCGACCGGTCGAACCCGATATCGGGGCTCTCGTTCCACGCCATCGCCGAGCGCGAGCGTTCCGGCGTCAGCGTGGTAGGCAGCGGCGGCAATTCGGCGAAGGTCTCGGCGAGGGTCGACCAGCCATCATCGAAGTCCTCCCGGGTGGTGGACTCGAAGCGGTTGCCCGGATTGCACGTGGCGCCGCGCCCGTGACGCGCCGTCGGCGGGAGCTGTGCCGCCTCATCCGGATGAATGGCGTGGCGGGCGTCGCTTTTGCGCTCGGCAGGCCTACGGTCGCGTGTGAAACTGCTTCCATCGGGCATCGTGAGTTCCCCGTTCGTTCACG
>JAQGHV010000384.1 GCA_028288785.1 Rhodospirillales bacterium
TGGAAACAGCGTCGCTTGCTTTACATAGGTCCATTCTTTCCATGCTAAATGCTCCTGTCTTGTCGGGAAATCGTGTTTCTTGTAATTGATGTCAAATGCGCACATCCACGGTCTGATAGTGCCTGTACGCGACCCTGGTTATGTGAGTGGTTCGAAGCGAAACTACTTGCCTTGCGATCGTGACGCTCCGGCGTGAGGCAAGGGACTTTCTCTTGAAAGTCGGTCCTATAGGACGCAGAAAGCCCGACGAAGCGAGCTTCCATTCAATACTAGTCGCAACGCCGAAAGCCCCATCCTATCCGCGTGGTGTAATCGCACCCGGAACAAAATATATCTAACTGAAGGGATTCGAACGGGAATGGCTCTGTGGGAAGAGCAAGACAGGAAAGACACCGACAATGACGACAACTTGATACAAGTGCAGATTTTTCACTATACAGGAAACAGGCAAGATAATCGACCCTTGCTTAGCCATCGGGCGTGACGTCAACTCCGCTGCGGTGCGAACTTTCCGCAATTAGCCTATTCCCGCGCGCCCTTGTTAAGGTATTTCCAATCCAATTGTTTCCTGAGATGCCAGACCCACTTTAATGCTTGCGCATGTATAACAGCACGCGCTGTTTCTGAGCAGAAATACGCTATCAATGTTATGTATAAAATAAACTCTTCGGTGATGCAGTAGCCATGCTGGTCGATGAACAATAAAGGAGACAGAAATGAAGTTCGGCAAGTCAATGTCAGGTCTCGTCACCGCGGCGACCACAATACTGACTGCCACACCTGCCTATACACAGGAATCTTTCCCGAACAAGCCGATCCGCATTATCGTAGGATATGCCGCTGGCGGCGGGAACGATGTGATCGCCAGGGTCGTCGCCGAAAAAATGTCGAAGGGCCTCGGGCAGCCGGTCCTTGTCGAGAATAAGCCCGGTGCGCATTCCATCATTGCAGCACAATATGTGGCTGCAGCGAAATCGGATGGATATACTTTGTTCATGGGTCCTAATGGCCCATTGACCATCAATCCGGCGATCTATTCCAAGCTGCCGTATTCGCCGACGCGCGATTTCGTTCCCGTTGCCCTGATTGGTACCTATCCCCTGATTCTTGTGGTCTCATCATCATATTCTGCAAATTCTGTTCCTGAACTGGTGAAATACGCCAAGGACAGTCCGGGGAAGGCGAATTATGCCGCGAGCGCAGCGACTTTTCAGCTCGCCTCAGAGCTGTTCAACCACGGGTTGTTCACATGCCTGAGGTGCGCGAGCGCTTTTCAGCGCTGGGTATAGACCCGGTTGGCGGCACGTCGGATGAATTCAAGGCTCTTATCGCTTCCGACATCAAGACGTGGACCGAGGTGGCGACGGCAGCCAATATCAAGGCGGACTGATACGTTCTATGAACGATGGTGCAGAAGGTACCGTCTCATATTCATGTTTTATATTTTATGTGAGGCAGGAATATCAAGATTGACCGGCGCTGTGTCGATGCATATAGTGCTTTCAGCGACCTTGGCAGAGAGATTCAGTGGTGGCAGATACTAGAGGAACGGCATATGTCCGTATGCGTATTGCGTAATGCGCACGTGCCACACGATAAAAGCAGATTGAAGAGGAGACGAAAGTGACGACGCGCGAACAAAATGAATTCTTGACTCAAACCGGACGCGGCACGCCGATGGGCGAGCTGTTTCGCCGCTACTGGCTGCCGGCGCTGCTGGCGGAAGAATTGCCGGAACCGGATTGTCCGCCGGTGCGCGTCACACTGCTGTCCGAGCGCCTGCTGGCGTTTCGCGATTCTTCCGGCAAGCTCGGTTTGATCGATGAATTCTGCGCCCACCGCGGCGTTTCGCTGTGGTTCGGTCGCAATGAGCAGGACGGCTTGCGCTGTCCGTACCACGGCTGGAAATACGACGTGACGGGCCAGTGCGTCGAGGTGCCTTCCGAGCCGGTGGAAAGCGGTTACGCCGACAAGATCAAGCTCGCTGCCTATCCGCTCGTCGAGCGCGGTGGCGTGCTGTGGACTTACATGGGCCCGCCCGAACTGCAGCCGGCCTTGCCGGAATTCGAGTTCGCCATGGTCGGCCCGACACAGCGCTTCGTCTCCAAGCGCTTCCAGGAGACCAACTTCCTGCAGGCGCTGGAAGGCGGCATCGATCCCTGCCATGTCTCGTTCCTGCATAGCGCGGCGCTGTCGCAGGACCCGCTGATCGGCAATGCCAAAGGCGCGAAGTACAACCGGCCCGAAGCACGGGTAAAGCTGGAGGTGGAGAAGTCCGACGGCGGACTGGTATTCGCCTATAGCCGCAACGCGGAGAAAGGCGATTCCTACTGGCGCGTGATGCAGTGGGTGATGCCGACCTTCACGCTGATTCCGCCGCATGCCGACCACCCGATCCACGGCCACTTCTGGATACCCATCGACGACGAGCACTGCTGGGTCTGGACCTACGACTACCATCCGCTGCGCGAACTGACGGAAAAGGAACTGAAGGCGATGAAGGATGGCTTCGGTCTGCACGTCAAGCTGATCCCCGGCACTTACCGCCCCGTAGCCAACAAGAACAAC
>JAQGHV010000049.1 GCA_028288785.1 Rhodospirillales bacterium
CTCCTAATCCAACGGCAACGGAGGACCCGACCATGGACCAGCCCCTCATCGCCGGCGACCCACATGCCGAGATCCGCGCCGAGGTCGCAAAACTCTGCGCGCGCTTCCCCGGAGAATACTGGCGTGAGCTCGATGCGCGCCGCGGCTACCCGACTGAATTCGTCACCGCGCTGACCGAGGCGGGCTATCTCGGTGCCTTGATCCCCGAGGAATTCGGCGGCGCCGGGCTGCCGCTTTCGGCCGCGGCCGCGATCCTGGAAACAGTGCACGCTTCGGGCGGCAATGGCGCCGCCTGCCACGCCCAGATGTACATCATGGGCACCATCCTGAAGCACGGCAGCGACGCCCAGAAGCAGCAGTATCTGCCCAAGATCGCGACCGGCGAACTCCGTCTGCAGGCCTTCGGCGTCACAGAGCCGACCAGCGGCACCGACACCACGGCGCTTCGGACCACGGCGCGGCGCGAGGGCGACAACTACATCGTCAACGGCCAGAAGATCTGGACCAGCCGCGCCGAGCATTCCGACCTGATGCTGCTGCTCGCCCGCACCACGCCGCGCCACCAGGTCGCGAAGAAGACCGAGGGCCTCTCGACCTTCATCGTGGACATGAAGGCGGCGCTCGGGAACGGCCTCACCATTCGTCCGATCCGCACGATGATGAACCACAATTCCTGCGAGGTGTTCTTCGACAACATGGTGGTTCCGGCCGAGAACCTGGTCGGCGTCGAGGGCCGCGGCTTCCGCTACATCCTCGACGGGATGAACGCCGAGCGCCTGCTGATCGCGTCGGAGTGCATCGGCGATGCCAAGTGGTTCATCGAACGCTCCGTCGCCTATGCCAAGGAACGCGTGTTGTTCGGCCGCCCGATCGGCCAGAACCAGGGCGTGCAGTTCCCGATCGCCAAGGCCTACGCACAGATGCGCGCGGCCGAAGCCGTCGTGCAGAAGGGCATCGCGAAATTCGAGGCCGGCTTGCCATGCGGCGAGGAAGCCAACATGGGCAAAATGCTCGCCGCCGACGCGAGCTGGGCCGCCGGCGAGGCCTGCGTGCAGACCCATGGCGGCTTCGGCTTCGCCGAGGAATACGACATCGAGCGCAAATACCGCGAGACGCGCCTGTATCAGGTCGCCCCGATCAGCACGAACCTGATCCTGAGCTACATCGGCGAACACGTCCTCGGCATGCCGCGGAGCTACTGAACCGGATGTCCGCCACCACCGTTGCGATCGCCTATGATTTCGACGGCACGCTGGCGCCGGGGAACATGCAGGAACATCGCTTCCTGCCAAAGCTCAAAATCGACGCCGTCGAGTTCTGGAAGCGGTCCACTGAGCTCGCCAAGGATCAGCAGGGCGACCCGATCCTGACCTACATGCATCGCATGATCGAGGGGGCGCGCTATGCGGGACTGCCGATGCGGCGGGATGACTGGGTAGCGCATGGGCGCGATCTCCCGCTGTTTCCCGGTGTCGAGACATGGTTCTCGCGCATCAACGCCGCGGCGTCCGCGCGCGGCATCGCCATGCAGCACTATGTCATCTCGTCGGGCCTGCGCGAGATGATCGACGGCACGTCGATCAGGCCGAACCTTGATGCCGTGTTTGCTTCGGGCTTTCTTTATGATGGCTCCGGCGTCGCGGTCGGGGCAGCGGTCGCAGTTAACTACACGACAAAGACGCAGTACCTGTTCCGCATCAACAAAGGGGCCCTCGACCTCTCGGATAACGACGCCGTTAACGCCTACAAGGCGCCCGAGGACCGGCCGGTGCCGTTCCCCAACATGATCTTTATCGGCGACGGCGATACCGACATCCCCTCCTTCCGCACCGTGAAGGAGTTGGGCGGCCATTCCATCGCGGTGTTCCCGCCCGACGATGAAACGCGGGCCGCCAAGGGCGCGGCGCTCATTCGGGAGAAGCGGGTCCATTGCGCCGTGCTGGCCGACTACACCGAAGGTGCGGAGCTGGAGCGGCGTGTGCTGGCCGTGCTGGACCTCGTCGCTGCGCGCGCCATCGTCTCTGGCCCCTTAGCCGGCACGCTGGCATCTGAACAAGGCTCACCAACATGAACGCCGCGCAAAAACCCCTCGCGGGCCTCCTCGTCGTCGCCATGGAGCAGGCGGTCGCCGCGCCCACCTGCTCGCTGCGCCTGGCCGATGCCGGCGCGCGGGTCATCAAGATCGAGCGGCGCGAGGGCGATTTCGCGCGCGGCTATGATCGCGCGGCGAAGGGCCAGTCGAGCTATTTCGTCTGGCTGAACCGCGGCAAGGAATCGGTCACCATCGACCTCCGCGACCAAGCCGACCGCGCCCTGCTCGAACGGCTGATCGCACGCGCCGATGTCTTCATCCAGAACTTCGCCCCCGGCGCCATGCAGCGCGCGGGGCTCGGTAGCGCGACGCTGCGGGAGAAGCATCCACGGCTGATCACGGTCGATATCTCCGGCTATGGCGAGCAGGGCGAATACGCATCGATGAAGGCCTACGACTTGCTGGTGCAGGCGGAATCCGGGCTCTGCGCGGTCACAGGCCGCGCCGAAGGCCCGGGCCGGGTCGGCGTCTCGCTGTGCGACGTGGCCTGCGGCATGAATGCGCATGCCGCCGTGCTCGAAGCCTTGATCGCGCGCTCCATCACCGGCAAGGGCGCCGGCGTCGCGGTCTCGCTGTTCGACGGCATGGCCGATTTGATGAACGTGCCGCTGCTGTTCCAGGAGGGCACCGGCACCGCGCCGGCGCGCATCGGGTTGGCGCACCCGTCGATCTGCCCCTACGGCGCCTTCGCGACCTCGGACGGCTCGCTGGTGCTCATTTCCATCCAGAATGAACGCGAATGGGGCCGCCTGTGCAGCGTCTTCCTGCGCGAGCCGGAACTGCCCAGCCGCCCCGGCTTCACCCTCAACGTCGACCGGGTCGCAAACCGCGCTGAAGTCGATGCCTATGTCGGCCTGACCTTCGCGAAACTGACGCGGGATGAATGCGCCGCACGGCTGCGCGAAGCGGATATCGCCTATGGCTTCGTCAATGAGGTGAGCGATCTGGCGCGCCACCCGGCGCTGCGTCGCGTACCCCTGGCGACACCGTCAGGAACGGTCGAGGTCGCCGCGCCGGCCGCCGTCTTCGCGGGTTTTGCGCGGGAATACGGCCCGGTTCCGGCACTTGGCGAGCACGACGCCTCGGTCCGCGCGGAGTTCGCGGCCTAGTGCCCGGGGACTTCCGGCGGCACCATCAGCAACAGTTCGTTTCACAGTGCAGTGCGAAATAACGCTTGCACACGAATGATAGGTCGCCTAAATAGGTTCCAGCGGCGACGGGCCTGCCCGTCGTTTGCTTTCTTGGACGTTTCCTCCCTAAACTTGGCGGTGTCTTCGGACACCGCCACTTTTTTTGCCAAGGCGCCGGCGCACCGCAGAGTT
The DNA here is from genome assembly GCA_028288785.1 of Rhodospirillales bacterium. Taxonomy (GTDB): domain Bacteria; phylum Pseudomonadota; class Alphaproteobacteria; order Acetobacterales; family Acetobacteraceae; genus Plastoroseomonas. The sequence goes on from JAQGHV010000049.1 coordinate 3,415, forward strand.
CAGCGAACGGCGAGGAAATCCCAGTCCGTCGCCGAGAGCTTGGCGATCAGCGTACCCAGATCGCGGCGTAACCGCGCGAACCCGGCATTCCGCTCGATCAACGCCTCATCCATGTAGAGCGAACGCGCGATCTCGATCTGCAGCGCGTGCTGGCCCTCGCGTGGGCGTCCGTAGTGACGCGTGACATAGCCGCCGGCATAGGGGTCGTTGCGGCGCACCCGGTAGCCGAGATCCGAGAGCACCTCCTCGAACAGCCGCGTCGCGCGCGGGGCGCAGGCGGTGCCGTGTGCGTCGCCGAGCACGATGTCCGGGGCTGCGGCGCCATGTGCGGGATGGGCCGGCATGGAATGGCAGTCGATCAGCAGCGAGGCCCCGAAGCGCGCCCGCGTCTCCGCGATCAGCCCAGACAGTGCGGCATGGTAGGGTTGCCAGGCGGATCGCACGCGGTCTTCGGCTTCGGCGAAGCTGAGCTTGCGGCGATAGACCCCCTCACCATTCGCGACTACGCGCGCGATGGTGCCGAGCCCGGCGCCGACCCGCACGCTCGCGCTGTTCACCCAATGCGGCAGCGGACCGTCGAACATCGTGGGGTCGAGTTCCCAGGGCTCCCGGTTGACGTCGCACCACACGCGCGGAAAGCGCGCGGCGAGCAGGGGCGCGCCTTCCTCGGGCGCGGCGCCGAACAACTCCTCGACGAAGCTGTCCTCGCTGCGGCGCAGGCCATGGGCGTCGAGTCGCGCCGCCGCGAGCAGGGCAGGGGGGTATTCCCGCCCGGAATGCGCCGAAGCGAAGATCACCGGCATCGTCTGCGGCGACGGACGCAGCAATGTATACGGCTGAGGGTCGAACGAAATGTCCATCGGTAACCTTGTTCAAACCACAGCCGTGGTCTCATGTCATCCGCGCGCTGGCACTTCAGTGCAAATGCCCGGAAGGCATGGGCTCAAGGCTGGAACAAATATGGCAAACATGCTCTCCCGCAAGCGGGTTCTCGTCACCGGTGGTGCCGGCTTCATCGGCTCGCACCTTTGTGCGCGGCTGCTTGAGGAGGGCAACCAGGTGCTCTGCGTGGATAATTATTTCACGGGCAGCCGGGACAATATCGCGACCCTCCTGCAGCACCCCCGCTTCGAGGCGCTGCGCCACGACGTGACCTTCCCGCTATTTGTCGAGGTGGACGAAATCTACAACCTCGCCTGCCCAGCCTCCCCCGTGCATTACCAGTTCGACCCCGTGCAGACGACCAAGACGAGCGTGCATGGCGCAATCAACGCCCTCGGCCTCGCGCGACGCACGCGGGCGAAGATTCTGCAAGCCTCGACCAGCGAAGTCTATGGCGACCCGGAGATCCACCCGCAGCCGGAAACCTACCGCGGCAACGTCAATCCGCTTGGGCCGCGGGCGTGCTACGACGAGGGCAAGCGTTGCGCCGAGACGCTGTTCTTCGACTACCACCGGCAGCACGCGCTGCGCATCAAGATCGCGCGCATCTTCAACACCTATGGGCCGCGCATGCACCCCAATGACGGGCGCGTCGTGTCCAACTTCATCGTCCAGGCGCTCTCGGGCGACGTCATCACCATCTATGGCGATGGCAGCCAGACCCGCGCCTTCTGCTACGTCGATGACCTAGTCGATGGGCTGATGCGCCTCATGGCCTCGCCCGACAGCGTCACGGGTCCGGTCAACCTCGGCAACCCGCATGAGATGACGGTGTTGGAACTGGCCGAGCAGGTGATCGCCATGGTCGGCGGCAAGGCCCGGATCGAGCGCCGGCCGCTGCCGCAGGACGACCCCACCAGGCGCTGTCCCGACATTACCCTGGCGCGGTCGACGCTGGGCTGGGAGCCGCGGGTGCCGCTTGCGCAGGGGCTCGAAAGGACGGTGGCGTATTTCCGCCAGCTGCTCGATCAGGGGCTGCCTTTCTGAGGCCGCTTGTCCTGCGCGAAATTCCCGCCTAGAAGGCCGCTCCCCGGCTACGGGCGCTTAGCTCAGCGGTAGAGCACTTCCCTGACACGGAAGGGGTCACAGGTTCAATCCCTGTAGCGCCCATGTTTTCCGCTAGTTGGCGGACCACGATCCCGCCTCGCGGCAGCCGATCTCGCCTGCAAGACTCGGTTGGTCGGATTTCGTGGGACGAGCCGATGCCCTCGACCGCGCTGTGGGCCGCGCTGCCGTGGTGCCTGTCAGGGCCGGCCCGCTCGCCGCGCTCCGCGCCGAGATTGCCCCCTCGCTGGACCGCCCGAGCAGCGGGCTTCTGCAGGAGGACTACCTGCTCGCCCCCATCCACGCCTTCGATCCGCCGCTGAGCGCGGCCGAGGTCGAAGGACGCATCGACCTCGTCCCGCTGCTGTCGGGCGAGACCCGCCCGCTCGCCGCCGCGGCGCGCCAGGGCCTGCTGCGCCAGCGGTTTTCCGACTTCGAGGACGACCTGGTCATCCTCATCTGGACCGCGCCATCCTCGTCGAGCTGCGGCGCAACGCCGACGTCGCGGACGTGCTGGAGCTGGTCAACGCCCAGCTGCTGGAGATGCGCTACTACGACGAGCGCCTCGATGACGAACTGCCGCGCAGATACGATCTGGTCGGGGCGGCGCACCGCACCACCTCGTTGCTGGCAGCGCGCCGCTACTCCGCCCTGGCCCGCCGCCTGACCGCGATGGTTGCCGAGGTCACCGAGGTGACCGAGAAGGTGGACAACGCGCTGCAGGTCACTGAGGACGTCTATCTCGCCCGTGTCTATGCCGCCGCGATCGACACGCTCCGCGTGCCCGCGATCGGCGCCGCTGTGGACCGCAAGGTCGCGATCATGCGCGACACCTACACGGCGCTGTACAGCGAGTCGCACGCCAACCGGGCGGAAGTGCTGGAGATCTCGATCCTGGTGCTGATCGCGCTGGAAATCGCGCTCTCCATTTTGCGGTAGCTTTTCCACCGATGCGCGTGCGATCCGAATCGCATCGGGCCGCGCTTGGGGATATCGTGCCCGCCATGAAGGTCCTGTTCCTTGAGATCGACACCGAGAGTGACTGGGCGGTCGCCTCGCTCGGCCCCGGTTTTCTCGCGGCGATGCTGCGCACCCATGGGCATGAGGGCGCCTTCCTGCGCCTCGGCATCCACATGGGCCTGCCCGACATCCTCGCCGCGCTGCGCGACGAGGCGCCGGACCTCATCGGCATCTCCGCCACCACCCGGCAATGGCTGCGCGCGCGGGAGTTGCTCGCCGAGCTGCGCCGCGCCTCCAACATCCCGACGATCCTGGGCGGGCTGCACGCCACCTTCGCGCCCGAGGAAGTACTGAAAAGCCCCGGCATCGACTATGTCTGCCTGGGCGAGGGCGAGACCGCGCTGATCGAGCTGGTCGAGGCGCTTGCGGCCGGCGGCGACACCACCGCGATCAAGAACATCTGGGCCCGGGGCATGCCGCGCCCACCGATCCGACCGCCAATCGAGCCGATCGATTCCATCCCCTTCGCCGCGCGCGACCTGCTCGATGAGCGCTACGGCGTGGTCCATGTCTCGACCCAGCGCGGCTGCCCGTTCCCTTGCACCTACTGCGCCGCGCGCATGTACGACCAGCTCTATGCCGAGCAATCGATCGGCTCCTACGGACGCCGCCGCAGCCATGAGAACGTGCTCGCGGAGCTGCGGGCGATCCGCGCCGCCGGGCCGCTCAACTACGTTATCTTCCTCGACGACACCTTCACCATCCACCACCCCTGGGTGACGAAGTTCTGCCGCGTCTATGGCGAGGAGTTCCGCACCCCGTTCTCGCTGCACGCGCGCGTCGAGACGGTGAACCAGCGCATGCTGGGCGAGCTCGCCGAGGCGGGTTGCCGCCACATCGTCTACGGGGTCGAGAGTGGGTCGGAGCGCGTGCGCCGGCAGATCATGCAGCGCCACGCCACCAACCAGCGCTTCCGCGACGTGTTCCGCTGGACGAAGGAGGTGGGGATTATGGCCACCGCGAACTACATCATCGGCACGCCGGGCGAGACGGTCGCCGAGATGCAGCAGACCATGGACCTGCACCATGAGCTCGACCCGGTCGATTTCGGCTACTTCGTCTTCTACCCTTATCCGGGCACGGCACTGTTCCAGCTCTGCCGCGACAAGGGCTACCTGCCGGAGGACTATCTGGAGCGGCCTGCCGTCCATAGCCGGTCCATCCTCAACCTGCCCGACGTGTCGCCGGAGCAGATCGAGGCGGTCTATGGAAAATGGACGGCGATTCGCGCCGCCAAGACGATCTCGCGGGTGCCGACGGCCACCGCACCACAGCGCGCCGAGGCCGTCGCCATGGTGGAGCACCGCGCGAGGCTCGGCTGAGGCGCGGCTTGCCAAGCGTACCCGCTTCTCCCTATTCCATGCGCCATCATCGCGGCCTTGGCGCCGCCGGAGTTCCCATGCCGAGCGTGCAAGACCTTGGCCAGGCCATCAGCCGGCACCCCAATCCCGTCAAGATGATCTTCCTCGGCTTCGACCTATGGCTGGAGGTGCTGGGATCCGGCAAGGTGGCGACGGCTCTGTTCAAGAAGGGCGGCATTCCGACCACGGAGGAGGAGCTGGTCAAGACCGCCAAGGTCCCCCTGATGGCGGTGGGCGGCACCATGGTCATCTCCGTGGACATGACCCTTCCGCCGGACGGGTTCCGCCTGGCGCCGTAACCGGCCGGCAGCGCATCGCGAAAACGTGGCGGGAGTGCGTGTCCCAAGCGGGGTACGGCACCCTCGCTATTTCGATGCGCTTCCGATAAGCTTTCCGCCATGGGTATGCCAGCTGCACGATTGACCGACCTCGTCCTGCAGGATGCGCCGCATTGCCACGCGCCGATCCATCCGCCGGCGCCGACGCCCACTCCCGTGCCGCACCCGGCCATGCCGCTCCCGATCGTGTCTCCCGGCGCGCCTACGGTCTTGATCGGCATGCTGCCCGCAGCCCGACTCACGGACATGACGGTGCCCTGCATGCTCATCCCCTGCGTGCCGGCGGGGCCAGGCATCATCATGAAGGGCTCGGCCACGGTGCTGATCTCGATGCTGCCCGCCGCGCGCATGAACGACATTACGGCCCATGCGTCATGCGTTGCACCGATTCCCTCTCCGACCGGCAAGATCATGCCACCCTGCTGCCCGACCGTGCTGATCGGCGGCTGAGTGCGCCTCGCGCATTTCGAGGCACTCGCCCCCGTCTGTCCCCGCTGCCGCCTTGAAGCCCGCCCCGATCGTGTCCTCGTCCTGGGCACGGTGGGCCGGCGTGACGGTGACCTGATCGAGGCCGGGACGCTGTTATGCCCGGCTCCGGAGTGCCAACATGAGTTCCCCATCATTGACGGCATCCCGATTTTAGTGCCCGACCCAGCGCGCTTCCTGGCCGATAGCCAAGCGCAGATCCTGGCGCGGGACGACCTGTTGCCGGACACGCTTTCGGTAATCGGCGATGCCGTGGGACCGGGGACGCCTTTCGAGGCGTCGCGGCATCACCTCGGCGCCTATGCGCATGATCATTGGGCCGAGTTCGACCCCGAGATCGGTACGCAGCACTTTCCGCCTGGGAGTGTGGCCCGCGCGCTGCACGCCGGATTGGCGATGCTGGGAGAGGGGCTTCCCAGCGGGCCGGCGCTGGAAATCGGCTGCTCCGTTGGGCGTGCCGCGGCCGAGCTGGCGGCGTGTGGCGGTGGCCTGGTGCTCGGCATTGACCTGAATTTCTCGATGCTGCGGCTGGCCGCCCAGGCGCAGCAGACGGGGCGTGTGGCCTTCGCGCGACGCCGCATCGGCCTGGTCTATGACCCGGTGTCGTTTGCGATACCGACACCCAACGCCGCACGAATCGACCACTGGGCCTGCGATGCGATGGCGCTACCGTTCGCGCCCGCGATGTTCAGCCGCGTGGTCGCGCTGAACGTGCTGGATTGCGTGCCCTCGCCGGTGAGTCTGCTCCAGTCGGTCGCGGCGCTGCTGGCGCCGGGTGGCGGCGCGGTGATGGCGT
>JAQGHV010000055.1 GCA_028288785.1 Rhodospirillales bacterium
GATGGTTTTGTCGCCGAGCACACCGCGCTGGCGGCGCCGCCGGAGGTGCTCGACGACATCATCGCCGAAGCCCAGGCAACGCGTGCACGCTTTGATCCGGCCGCCGCCTTGGAGGCCGCCGAAGCCAGCATCGCACAGCAAGCGGCGTCTCGCGCGGCGACGCCCGAACCAGCCCCGCCCCGGGCGAAGCCGGCGCCGATCGCGGCACCGGAAGCTGCGGTATTCTTTGGTAACGTGTTGCTCACCACCACACGCGATCACGCGCCGGGCGTGCGGCTCTGCGTGACGCTGCGCTCCGAGGATGGCGCATTGCCCGTGGAGGGCTGGTCGGTCGCGTCAGGCGGGGAGTCGCTGCCCTGCCAAGCCCGCGCCGAGGGCGGCGCCCTGGTGGTGGAATTCACCCGCCCGGCCGCCAGCCCGGCCGGCACCCACATCGACATCCTGCCGCCCGCCATCCAGAGTTTTGCGCGGCGCGACGAAATGCGGATCAAGGCCCTGCCGATCACCGAGGCGCCAGAGGCCGGTGAACCCTTGCCTCTGGCTTTGACTGCACTGATGGCCGAGGGGTGGGACGGCTTCTACAACCCCGAATTCGCCAGCGGCCGATGGGTGCGCTGGATGTCGCCGGTTGGCCATCTCGCCTTGCCGCGCTGGCAGGGCGAGGCGAGCCTCATCATCGAGGGCTTCAAGCGGCCCTCGCTGTTCGCAGAACGGCTCGTGTCCCTTCATCTCGCGTGGCAGCCGATCGACTTCTCTTTGGAACAGCAGACGGGCACACCGGCCGATCAGGCCGAGAGCCTGTGGCGAATCCATGCGCGCCTTCCGCGTCCGCCTTCCGACCAGCCTCCGGTCCTGACCCTGCGCGCCGAGATCGACCTGCCGCGGACACCGGGCGATGCCCGCAACATCACGGTGCTGCTTGCGGCCGCGCGCATCGAGCCGATTCTGGCGCCCTTGAGCAGCCGATGGACGCCGTGACCCCGTTGCTGCCGCCGCTCTGGGCCGGCCTCCGCTTTTCGCCCGATCCGGCGGTGGTGCGTCCGGTCGGGCACCGCATCCCGTTCGCGGCCGGCCTCACGCTGGAATTCCGCAGCGATGCGGAAGCGCGGCTCGCCTCGGTGCGGCTGCCGGACAGCGCGGATGGCGCCGCGGTCATCGGCTGGCCCACGCTGTTCAGCTTCGTGCGCATCCTGATGCCCGTCACGGTGCTCGACCCGCTGCTCGGACGCTACGGGATGATCCAGGGCGAGGTTGTCGTGAAATTGCACGCTGGTGGCGAAACGCCAGTGCGTGCCGACTGGGTGGCCTTGCTGCGGCGCGAGGGGCTGCATGGCCTTGGCGACCATCAAATCCTCAGCCAGGCGCCGGTGTTCGGCGCCGACGCAGGCGAGCTGAGCTGTCCCTTCCTGCTGCGCGAGCCGGAGCGCCTGGCGCCGGGCAGTGTTGTGCTGGCGCTGCAGCTTCCGGCGGATGCGGCGGAGCTCCACCTCTGGCAGTTTGGCCTGCGCATCACCGGCTTCAGCTCCGCGCGCAATCAGCTTCGCATGGCTCCCGGCGCGATGCTGGCCGGCGAGGTGACTCAGGGTGGCCGGGGCGCCACCCTGTGCGTCGGGGTGCGCGATGCGCCGGGCCTGATCCTCCAGAAACCGCTACCCTATGGCGGCTTCGCCGTTCTGCTCGACGCACTACAGGTGGAGCGCGAGCCGGGCTTCGCCGCGCTTGTCACGGACGGCGAGGTCGCCGCCTATCTCGATCTCACGACCGGGCCGGCCGCCGCCGGCGTTCTGCGCGGCCTGCTGCGCCTGGCCGATCCCGGCAACACGCCGCCCGACGATGCAGCCATCGCCGAGGGCATCGTCGCGCTCAAGGGCCTGCACGCGGTGCATGATTCCGGGGCAATCTGGCGCATCCATGCGGGCTCGGCCATGGCGCGGGATGCGCGAGGTCCGGAGAACGCCTTCGAGGCCTACCTGCTGTACCACCATGCCCGCAGCCATCTCGACATGAACGGCATGGAGACGGCGGCGGGGAGTTTTGCCCGATTGGCGCCGGCCGCTCAGCGTTTCCTGGCACCCGACGACCTCCGCCAGGCGCAGCTTGGCCATGCCCAGGCGAGCCTCCGCAGTGGCCGGGGCAACGAGGCGGTGGCGATCCTCGACGCGCTGCGCGTTGCGCACCCAACCGATGCGGAGGTGCATTTCCAGCTCGCCAATAGCCTCCGCGCCCGTGACCCGGCCTTGCGCCGCACGTGGTTGCGCGTGGCCGAGGTGCTGCATCCGCAGCCGCCAATCGGTCTGGTCACCGCGGTCCTCGCGGAGCTGGTCGCGGCGGGGCAAGTGGAGGAGGCGCTACTGCGCTGCTTGCCGGCGCTGCAAGCCGGCCGTCGCGATCCGGATCTGTGGCTGGCGCTGGCGCAAATCCAGATCGCGCGGGGCGACCGGGCCGGCTGGGCCGCGAGCGTCGCGCGGTTCTTTTGTGGGCACGGCATGGCGGCACCGGATTTCGGCGTGCTGGAAGAGCCGGATTCCGATGCCTTCGCGGGCCTCGGCGCTGCCACCCATCCACCCGAGGGTGCCGCGTCCGGCCCGCTCGTCATCATCGCCATGACGGCCTACAACGCCGCCGCCACGCTGGAGATCGCCGCGCGTTCCGTCCTCGCGCAGAGCCACGTCAACCTTCGGCTCGTCATTGTGGATGACGCGAGCAGCGATGCCACACCGGCGATACTGGAGCGGCTGGCGGCCGAGGATGCGCGCGTCGTTATCCTTCGCAATACCACCAACACCGGCACCTACGGCTCGAAGAACCGCGTCCTGGCCGAGTATGCCGGTGAGTTCCACGGCTTCCACGACAGCGACGACTGGATGCACCCGGACTACGTCACCGAACACTTGGCGCGGATGGCGAAGCATCCCGACGCGCTCTGCACAACCTCCTCATGGTACCGGATGGACCGGAGCGGGCGGCCCGGCGTGCTCTGGGCGGGGGGCTACCTGCACGAAAACCCCGCCTCCACCTTCATCACGCGGGAGGTGGTCGAGCGCATGGGCTATTTCGATGCGGTGCGCAGTGGCGCCGATTCGGAATTCTTGTGGCGGATGCGCTGGCGCTTCGGGCGAGGCGCGGTGATCGCCATCCGCAAGCCGCTCGCGATCGGGTTGCTGCGTGCGGATTCACTGACCCAGAACAACATAACGGGCTTCGACGAGGACCGCTTTTCGCCGGTGCGGATGCGCTACTGGGAGAACTGGATCCGCTGGCACCGGGACGCGCTGCTCTCGGCCGACGGGCCGCCGCTGTTCATGCCGTTCCCGGCGGTGGAGCGGCCATTTTCCGCGCCGGTGGAGATCCTGCCCTGAGCGCAAGGCGCCCAGCCTGCCTCGCTCACACGATCAGGATGGCACGGAGGTCGTTGACGTTGGTCAGCGTCGGGCCGGTGCGGATCAGGCCGCCATGTGTCGCGAAATACGAGAAGCTGTCGTGGCGGGCGAGGTATGCGCGGGCATCGACGGCCAGGTTGGCAGGCGTCACGACGGCGCCGGCGGCGTCCTCGGTGCCGTCGATCCCATCGGTGTCGGCCATCAGCGCGTGGATGCCTGGCGCACCCTCGAGCGCGAGCGCGAAGGCCAGCAGGCATTCCGTGTTTCGCCCGCCGCGCCCGGCCCCTTCGGGACCGATGGTGACCGTGGTCTCGCCGCCCGAAAGCAGGACGCAAGGCGGCGCGATCGGGTGGCCATGCGCACGCACGCTTCGGGCGATACCGGCGAGCGCTAGGCCCAGCCCCGCGGCCTCGCCCTCCAGGGCATCGCCGAGGATGAGCGGCGTGAGGCCCTGCGCGTGGGCTTCCTCGGCGGCCGCCAGCAGCGCCAGCTGGGGCGTCGCGATAAAGCGGTAGTCCGGCGTGCCGTGCTTGGGCGTCTCCTCCAGCGCGGCGGCGAGGTGCGCAGTCACGGCCGCCGGCAGCACCATGCGGTGCCGTGCGACGAGTGCGCGGGCCTCGGCGAAGGTGGTGGGGTCCGGCACCGTTGGGCCAGAGGCGATCGTGGCGGGATCGTCGCCCGGCACGTCCGAAATCGCCAGCGTCACCACGCGTGCAGGCGCCGCCGCCGCCGCAAGGCGCCCGCCCGCGAAAGCCGAGAGATGGCGGCGGATGCAGTTCATCGTCTGGATCGTCGCGCCGGAATTGAGCAAGGCGCGGTTGGTGGCGATCAGGTCGTCGAGCGTCAGGCCAGGCGCCGGCAAGGTCGTCAGCGATGACCCACCACCCGAAACCAGGAACAGCACAAGGTCGCCGGCCTGCGCCGTCTCCGCGAGTGCGAGGATGCGCGCCGCCGCGGCAGCACCGGCCGCATCCGGCACCGGGTGTGCGGCCTCGGCCACCTCGATGAAGCGTGTCGGAACCGCATGCCCGTAGCGTGTCACCACAAGGCCCGAGAGCGGCGCGTCCGGCCAGGCGGCCTCGACCGCCTGCGCCATCACCGCTGCTGATTTTCCCGCGCCGAGCACGATGACGCGCCCCTGCGTGGGACGCTCCGGCAGTTGCGCCGCCAGCGTCTTCAGCGGGTCGGCGGCGGCCACGGCGGCGGCGAATATGCGCTCCAGCGCGGCGTGCGCGCGGGGTTCGGTCCAGCTCATGCGTGGTCTCCCTTCCGCGGAGTATGGCGGAAGCGGACCGCAGGGACCACATGGGGGACGAGAAAAGGAGACCCCGCCATGGATGACGCGACACGTATCGGGCTCGAAGCGGCCGCCTTCCGGCGCCTGGTGGAGCATCTGCGCAGCCGGCCGGATGCGCAGAACATCGACATGATGAACCTAGCCGGCTTCTGCCGGAACTGCCTCTCGCGTTGGTACCGCGAGGCCGCGACAGAACAGGGAATCGCCATGACCGACCCTGATGCGCGCGAGGTCATCTACGGCATGCCGTACAAGGAATGGCAGGCCCTGCACCAGAAGGAAGCGACCCCCGAGCAGAAGGCCGCCTTCGCGAACAGCAGCACGGGACATTGAGGTGTACGCCAACACGGGCTAGACCCGGCGCCTTCGCTTGAAGGATTGCTGCTGATGGATAACGCCGCCGAAACCAATGTAACGACCGAGGTAGGCGGCATTGCGGGCGACCGGCTGCGCTCGATCATCGAGCGCATCGAGCGCCTCGAGGAGGAGCGCAAGTCGCTCGGCGACGACATCAAGGACATCTATGCCGAAGCCAAGAGCGCCGGCTTCGACGTGAAGGTGCTCCGCCAGGTCATCCGCATCCGCAAGCAGGAGCCGGCCGATGTCGAGGAGCAGGAGACGCTGCTGGACCTCTACCGCCGCGCGCTGGGGATGTAATCAGGCCCAGGCCGCTGGGTGGGTGCCGAGCGGCACAGATGGCAGCGCCCACTGCGCGGGCGTCGTCTCCAGGATGCCCGCGTGGCGGATGGTGGTGAGGCGCCCGAATCCGCTGTCGCTGTCCTCCAGCAGGTCGGCGACGTCCTCGTGCCGTGGGTCGGGTGTGGCGGCGCCGCCCCGCACCTGGCCGAGGCTGCGGAGCCATTGTCCGGTGGCCGCGAGAGACACGCGCACATGCCAGGAACCACCTTCCTCGGCGCGCCGTGCAAGTGCCGCCATGGCGCCGAAGGCGAGCATGTACCCCGAGGCATGGTCGAGCACCTGGCACGGCAGGGCGCGCGGCACCGCTTCCCCGAAGGTGTCGGCCTCGCTCCAGTTGATGCCAGTCGCGGTCTGCGTGAGGCTATCGAAGCCGCGCCGCCCGGACCAGGGCCCGAGATGGCCATAGGCGCTGAGCGATAGCGCGATGATGCCGGGACGCAGGCTGGCCAGGCGTTCGGGCCCGAAGCCGAACTCGGCGATGCCGCCAGGGCGATACCCCTGCAGGAAAATGTCCGCGCCCCGTACCAGCCCTTCGAGCTTGGCGCGGGCATCGGCGTCGCGCAGGTCCAGGAAGGCACTGCGCTTGCCCCGGCCGGTATCCAGCACCAGCGGCCCCATGCTCGGCAGGTGAGGTGCGGCGATGTGCAGCACCTCCGCGCCATGGGCGGCAAGGGTGCGGGCCGCGACAGGACCCGCGATGACGCGGGTGAGGTCGAGCACACGTAGTCCGGCAAGCGGGCGGTCGGCCAGGGGCGGCAGTGGGATCGGCGGCGCATCCCCGATGCGCTCCAGCGTGAACGGTGGCTGCGGCGCCAACGCGAGCGCCTGTGGATGCTGGTCCCATTCCTCGAACCGACGCGCGGCGGCGCCGACGATACCGATCTTTGCGGCAACGCTCTCGAAGGCTTCGGCCGGCCAATCGAGCAGCGCGCGGGCGACGGCCTCCCGGGTGGGGTCGCAGCCGAGGATGCTCAGCACGCCCTCGCGGTGATGCGGAAAGTTGGTGTGCAGCCGCACGAACCCGTCCGCGCAGGGATAGAGGCCGGCAAGCGGGTCCCAAAGACTCGCCGCCGCCACGCCATCGACGCGAAGGTGCCGTTCGGACCGGAACTCGATGGCGGCGTGGCGCATGTCGACGCTGGCACGCTGGGCGGGTCCACCGCGCATGCCGTGCAGGAGGGCCGCCGCCAGCGTGCAGGCCGCGATGCTTGCCTGTGCCGCCGTGCCGACCGCAAAGCCGGACGGCAGCACCGGGTCTTTGCCTGTGAGCGCCATCTGGCCAAGCGTTGCCGCGGGCAAGTTGGCCAGGGTCCAGAGCGAACGTAGCGTGTCCATGAACGGCATCCTTGTGCTGCGGCCGATGCTCGCCGGAAGTCGCGCGGGCGACAAGCGCCGGCGAGACGCGGACTAGGCGCGCGCCGCTTTCCGGGCTTCCATGGCGGCGACAAAGTGGAGGGAACAAAATGACGGCAATTCCGATCGCGGGCGGACGGTTCGTCATCGTGGGCGGGGCATCGCTGGTGGGTTCGGCGACCGCCCTGGAGCTACTCGACGCCGGCGCGGCCGAGGTCACCGTGTTCGACAATTTTTCGCTCGGCTCGGAAGGTGCGATTGCGCATCTGAAGGATCACCCGCGCCTGCGCCTGGTGCGCGGCGACGTGATGCGGATGCCGGACCTGCTCGATGCGATGAAGGGCGCCGACGGCGCACTGCTGCTCGCCGCCTACATGACGCTGAACATGGACCGCGACGCCTGGGGCGGCCTCGATGTGAACATCCGCGGCGTGCAGAACGCGCTGGAGGCGGCGCGGGCGAGTGGGCTGCGCAAGGTGGTCTTCGCCTCATCCAACGCCGTCTATGGCTATGGGCCAGGCGTCGCAGGTGAGCTGGTGGAGGACACGCCGTTCCACTCGGCGGGCGCACCGCCAGCCGCCATCCTGTATGGTGCATCGAAGATCATCGGCGAGCAGCTCTGCCGCCACTACAAGCGGAAGCACTCGCTGGACTACGTCGTGCTGCGTTACTCCACAGTCTATGGAGAGCGGCAGCACTACCGTGCCGCCAACGCGCTCTACATCATCGAGACCTATGACCGGGTGAAGCAGGGCCTGGCGCCCCGCGTCTTCGGGGACGGCAGCGAGACCAAGCACTTCGTCTATGTCGGCGACCTCGCGCGCGCCAACCGGATGGCATTCGAGAGTGAAGCGACCGATGTGGCGGTGAACACCTCCGGCCCGCGGCCGGTGACGACGCTGGAGCTCGTGCGCCTGGTCACGCGGCTGGCAGGCAGCGACATCGCGCCGGAATTCGTGGGCGACACGCCAGGGCAGGTTCGCCTTACGTCAGGCGGCGCCTTCCGCATCGCGCATGAGGAAGCCTTCGAGGCGATCGGCTGGAAGCCGCTGGTCGAGATGGAGGAAGGGCTCGCGCGGCTGATCGCATGGAAAGAATCAAACGAAGGGAAGACGTCATGAAGCGCAGGACAATCCTCGCCGGCAGTGCACTTTTGGCGGCACCGGCCCTTGCCCAGACGCCGCGCTGGCCGGACCGGCCGGTGGAGATCGTCGTGGGCTTCGTCGCGGGTGGTGCGACGGACCTCGATGCGCGGCTATTCGCGCGCATGCTGGAGCCGCGCATCGGCGGCAGCGTCGTGGTGGTGAACCGTCCGGGCGCCGGCGGCGAGGTGGCGCTCGGCGCCGTCGCGCGGGCGCGGCCGGACGGGCACTCCATCGCCTCGACCAACATGCCCGGCTTCCTAACCGTGCCTATCGAGCGGCAGGCGCAGTTCCGCATGGAAGACTTCGTTGGCATTGGCAACCTCGTCACCGATCCTTGCGCGGTGACTGTGCACGCCGAGAGCCGCTTCCGCACGCTTCAGGATCTGATCGACGCCGCGAAGGCCGCGCCCGACACCATCACCTTCGCCTCGCCTGGCGTCGGCACCGATGATCATCTTGAAATGGTGCTGATCGGCGAGGCGACTGGCGCCCGCTTTGTGCACGTTGTTTTCCAGGGCGACCCGCAGCTGCGCACGGCGATCCTTGGGCGGCAGGTGGATGCGATGGGGCTGAACCTCGGCCCTGTCACGGCCGCCCCGGACGGCATGCGCATGCTGGCGCAGGCCTCCGCGACACGAAGCCCATTCCGCCCGGATGTGCCGACGCTGCGCGAACTCGGCATCCCCGTGGAGATGGCCTCCGAACGCGGCATCGTCGTCCCCGCCGCGACGCCGCCCGCCATCGTCCAGAAGCTTCGGGAAGCTGCGGCGGATATCGTGCGCGATCCGGAATTCGTCCGCGTCATGCGCAGCCGCTTCACCGAGCCCGTCTTCGAGGAGGGCGTCGCCTGGTTCCAGCGCCTCGCCGCGACGCGCAGCCGCTATCAGGAGCTGTGGGCGAAGACGCCGTGGTCGCAGCGCTGAGTTGACAGTGTACGCATGGCGGGACGACCATGCGTTCCTGTCATAGCTGAGAGGATTTTTCTGCATGCGGAAGTGGGGGATTGTCGCGGCGCTGGCCGTGGCATGGACAGGGATGGCTGGGGCGGCTCTCGCGCAGGGTTCGGCGGGTCCGACGTTGGATGCGATCCGCGCGCGGGGGCAGCTGAACTGCGGCGTCCACAATGGCGTCGCGGGCTTCGCGTTGCCGGATAGCCGCGGCGTCTGGCAGGGATTCGATGTCGACCTTTGCCGCGGTCTTGCCGTCGCGATCTTCAACGACGTTTCGAAGGTTCGCTTCCTGCCGATGTCCTCCTCCACGCGCTTCACGGCGCTCGGTTCGGGCGAGATCGACGTTCTGTTCCGCACCTCGACGCAGACCCTTCTGCGCGACACCACGCTCGGCTTGCGCCACGTGACAACCTACTTCTTTGATGGCCACGGCTTCATGGTCCGCGCCGATGCCGGTGTGCAACGCGTGGCCGACATGCGTGGCGCCACAATCTGCCTGATCCAGGGCACCACGAACGAGCAAGTGACGGCGGACTATTTCCGCAGCATCAACACGCCCTTCTCCCCGGTCGTGTTCGAGCGCACCGACCAGGCCGCCGCGGCACTCGCCGCCGGCCGCTGCGACAGTTTTGGGACGGATGCTTCGCAGCTCGCCGGCGTCAGGTCTTCTCTGCCGAACCCGGCACAGTGGACGATCCTGACCGAGCGGTTTTCGAAGGAGCCCTACGGGGCCTACATCCGCCGCGGCGACGATCAGTGGCACGACATCGTGCGCTGGTTCACCACCTCGATCATCGAAGCCGAGGAACTCGGCGTGACGCGTGTCAACGCGGAGGAAATGCGCCGCACGAGTACCAACGCGAACATTCGGCGCCTGCTCGGTGCGACGCCGGAACTCGGTCAGGCGCTGAGGCTTGATCCCGCATGGGCCTACAACGTGGTGCGGGCGATCGGGAACTATGGCGAGCTGTACGAGCGCACCATGGGCGAAAGCACCTCTGTCGCCCTGCCACGCGGGCCGAACCGGCTCTGGAACCAGGGTGGTCTGCTGTACGCGCTACCGATGCGGTGATGCGATTGATGGCGGAAGGTCAGCAACCTTCCGGTACCGACGCGTTACCGCCTCTGAATTGCGAAGCGGATCGCATGAACGCTGAAAGCTAAAAAAGTGTTTGGTCCCGGGATTTGGTGGTGCGGACTATCGATGAACCTGGACGGCTCTTCGGTCCAGGCTTTGCAGATGGCTTCGTAGGGCGTGAGGCCACGTAAAGTCTTCAAGCGACGGGCGAAGTTGTAGGCCGCGACAAAGTCGGCAAGGTGCTGGCGGAGCTGGTCGTGGCTTTCGTAATGGAAGCGCTTAACGGTGGCATCCTTGATGGTTCGGTTCATCCGCTCGACCTGACCGTTCGTCCACGGGTGTCGCGGCTTGGTGAGCCTGTGCTCGATGTCGAGTTCGGCGCAGGCGAACTCGAAGGCATGGCACAGGAACGGTTCGTTGCGCGCCAGCATTTGCTTGATGTCCTCGGGCGTCCAGCCATCGCCGGTGGGTTCGGTGAAGTGCGTGCCGTTGTCGGTCAGCACGGTGTGGATTTTGTAGGGGACGGCGGCGGCGAGGGCGCGGAGGAAGTTGCTGGCGACGCGCCGTGTGGCCTTTTCATGTAGCTCCGCAAAGGCGAACTTCGATGTCCTGTCGATGGCAACGAAGAGGTAGAGCCTGCCTTCCTTCGTCTGGACCTCGGCAATATCGATGTGGAAGTAGCCGATCGGGTAGCGCTTGAACTTGGAGCGCCGCGGCTTGTCACCGTCCGTGTCCGGAAGTCGGCTGATGCCATGGCGCTGGAGGCAGCGGTGCAGACTTGAGCGCGTGAGGCTCGGGATGCTGGGCTGAAGGGCGTAGAGGCAGTCATCGAGCGGCAGCAGGGTGTGCCGGCGGAAGGCAACGACCACGGCCTCATGCTCGGCCGCGAGGACCGTTGACCGAGGCTCCTGAGGGCCGGTGCGCAGGTCGGAGACGGAGGCGCGCTTCCTCCACTTCGCCACCGTCTTGGGGTTGATCCCGTAGCGCTTGGCGAGCCCCCTCAGGCTCGCTTGACTATGCTGTATCGCTCGACGGATTGCCTCAGTCGTCGTGGCGCTGCCGTGGAGAAGTTGGCCCATAGTGCGTCCTTCCACTCAGGGGAGAAGACTGCACCATCAAACCCTGGGATCAAACAGCTAAGTCGTGGCGCAGCCCCACCAGCGCCACGGCACCGGCCACGACCAGCACGGCCAGCGCCAGCCAGCGCCAGCCAGCGCAGCGTGAGCGCCGTAGGGCTCGGCAGCCGCCGAACCGGGTCCAGGCTTTTCGACAGCAGCGTGATGACGTCGTCGGTCTGCATCACGGCGCGCTCAGACGCTTGCGCAGCGTGTTCAGCGCGCAGTGCGTCGCCACCTTCAGCGCGCCGACGCTGAAGCCGGACCGCGCGCTCGCTTCCGACAGCGACAGCTCCTCGATCCTCGCGAGTTGCAGCGCCTTCGCCTGCGAGGGCGGCACGCAGTTCGGCCCGTTCAAGCCCGCGCTACGCCGGCGGCAGCGAGGCATCGCTGATCGGGCCGGCATTCTCGATATCCACCTCGCGGCCGGAGCGGCGGCCGCGTGCGCGGCCACGATCCAGCGCGCGGCGTTCGGCGATGGCGGAGATCCATGGGGTGAAGGGCCGCGCAGGGTCGTAAGTGGCGCGCACTCGATGCAAGGTCAGCAACGCGTCCTGCACGCGTCCTCGGTTTCGGTGACATCGCCCAGCCGCGCGCGGCAGATGCTGCACAGCAATGGCAGGCACTCGCGCAGAAGCTGTTCACGGGCCCACGCGTCGCTGTTCTGCGCCGAAGCCATGAGGGCAGACCAGCGCATGTCTCGGTCCCTGCGCTGCCCCCGTCGTCATCATCCATACTGAAAGATGCTCAAGCCTCGATCCCGACATGGCATTCTACGCTGCCCGGAAGAGTTGCGCGAGCGGGCCGCGACGGATGCCGAGTTGCCGGTGTGCAGCGGGGCACGTGATCCTTCGCCGCGGCGGCCGGCGAAGTTACGCGTGCGCATGGCACGGGGTTCGCAACGCCACGTCGCATGTCTAGGCTCGGACACGGTTTTGACCACGAGGATTACGCGATGACGGATGCAGAGATGGCAGCTTTCGCCAAGGCGCACGGGCTGGAGGTCGCCTGGCGCGACCATCCCGCCGACGTAAAGGAAGCGATCGCGAGCGCCGCCAAGCTCGCCCGCGCATTCACGCGTCCCGAGGCGGCCGCCGAACCGATCCCGCCCTATGCGGTGGCCAAGCCATGAGCGCGCCCCTGGGCCTGGCCGAGGCCGCCCGCGCAATTGCCGCGAAGCAGCTCTCCCCTGTCGAGCTGCTGGCGGATTGCAAGGCGCGCAGCGATGCGCTGCAGCCGAGCATCCACGCCATCCTGCTGCCGCTGTGGGAGAAGGCGGCGGTGGCGGCGCGTGCGGCGGAGGCCGAGATTGCCGCCACTGGGCCGCGATCGCCGCTGCACGGCGTGCCGGTGGGGCTGAAGGACATCATCGACCTCGAAGGCGAGGTCACGACCTGCCATTCCAAGATTCTGCTGGAGAACCGTCGCGCGGCGGATGCAGCGGTTGTGGCCAAGCTCCGCGCGGCGGGGGCGATCTTTCCGGCCAAGCTGGCGACGCATGAATTCGCCATCGGCGGGCCGGCCTTCGACCTGCCGTTTCCGCCGGCGCGGAACCCTTGGAACACGGCCCATCATCCCGGTGGTTCGTCGTCGGGCTCGGGTGCGGCGGTGGCTTCGGGGATGCTGCCGGTCGCGTTGGGGACGGATACTGGAGGCTCGGTGCGCCACCCGGCCAGCCATTGCGGGATCGTGGGGCTGAAGCCGACCTATGGGCTGGTGTCGCGCCGGGGCGTGTTCCCGCTGGCCTTCACGCTCGACCATGTCGGTCCGATGACGCGGAGCGTGGAGGATTGCGCGCTGCTGCTCACCGCCATCGCCGGCCATGATGCGGGGGATCCCGGCAGTGCCGCGCATCCGCCCGAGGATTTTGCGCGCCTGCTGACGAGCGGGTTGAAGGGCCTGCGCATCGGTTTCGTGCGGCACTTCTTCGAGGGCGACCAGCCGGCCGAGTCCGAGATGGCCGCCGCCATCCACAATGCCGCGCGGATACTGGCGGCCGAGGGCGCGGTGGTCCGGGACGTGGTGCTGCCGGCGCTGTCGGAGTTCGCCGGCGTCAACCGCACCATCCTGCTGAGCGAGGCGGGTGCCATCCATGAGGCATGGCTGCGGGAGCGACCGGGCGACTATGCGCATGTGACCCGTCGGCGGCTGTTGCCGGGCGCCTTCGTCAGTGGCCCGGATTATGTGCAGGCGCAGCGGCGGCGGCGGCAGTTGATCGCCGCGGTCGAGGCCGCTTTCGCCGATGTGGACATCCTGCTGACCGCGAGTTCGCTGGAGGCGGCATGCCGGATTGATGATTCGGAGGCGGTGGAGCGCACCTATCCGCGCCAGGCGAGGACGCCGTTCAACGTCACGGGTCATCCCGCGATCGCGCTGCCTGCGGGCCTGTCCTCAGCGGGAATGCCGCTGTCGATCCAGTTGATCGGCCGCTATTTCGGCGATGCCGCGCTTTTGGGCGCCGCCGCAGGTTGGGAACGTGCTGCCCCCTGGCAGCGCGTGGCGTAAAGAACCCCGTTCCTTTCGCCGGATACCAAGTGACAAAAATAAAAGAAGAGGGTCCGGGAGAATTCCTTCTCCCGGCCTCCCTGCCCGTTACCGAAGCACTTCCCCCCCTGCTGGCCGCCCTGCGCTCGGGCCCCAACGCCGTCCTGATCGCCCCCCCTGGCGCCGGCAAGACCACGCTCGTGCCCTTGGTATTGCGCAGCGAGCCTTGGATGCAGGGCGGCAAGCTGCTGCTGCTGGAACCGCGCCGCGTCGCCGCGCGGGCCGCCGCGCGCCGCATGGCGGATACTCTGGGCGAGCCGGTTGGCCAGACGGTTGGCCTGTCGACGCGCCTGGATCGATCGGTGTCGCCCGCCACGCGGATCGAGGTGGTGACGGAGGGCCTGCTGGTACGTCGGCTGCAGAGCGACCCAGGGTTGGAGGGGGTGGCCTGCGTGATCTTCGACGAGGCGCATGAGCGGAATTTGGACACCGACCTGGCATTGGCGCTGTGCCTCGATATCCAGCGCGGCTTGCGGCCGGAGCTGCGGCTGCTGGTGATGTCGGCGACGATCGATGGCGGGGCTTTCGCGAGGCTGTTGGGTGCGGGTCCGATCGAAGCGCTGGAGCGTCCCGGCCCTGCTCCCATCATCGAAAGCCTGGGGCGGGCGCATGCGGTGCGGCTGGTGCATCGGGCACGGGAACTCGCCGAGGCGCGCGATCTGCCGGAGGCGATGGCGGGCACCATCCGCGAGGCGATGCGCGACCTTCCCGGCGATGTGCTTGCCTTCCTCCCCGGTTGGGGGGAGATCCGGCGGACGGCCGAGCGCCTGGCCGGCCTCGATGCCGATGTGCTGCCGCTGCATGGGGAATTGCCGCCCGCCGAGCAGGACCGAGCGCTCGCAAAGGGTGCGCGGCGGCGCGTGGTGCTGGCGACCTCGATTGCCGAGACCTCGTTGACCGTGCCGGGCGTGCGCATCGTGGTCGATGGCGGGTTCCGTCGCGCACCGCGCCTTGATCCCGCAACGGGGCTTTCTCGACTAGCGACGCTGCGGATTTCGCGGGCGGCCGCCGAGCAACGCGCAGGGCGGGCGGGGCGGGAGGCACCTGGTGTCGCCTACCGGCTGTGGACCGAAGCGCTGCATCGCGGCCTGCTCGCCGCCGACCGGCCGGAGATTCTGGAGGAGGAGCTTTCCGGCTTGGCGCTCGACTGCGCGGCGTGGGGCGCGGAACCGGCGACGCTGGCTTGGCTTGATCCGCCGCCGGTTGGAGCGCTCAAGGCCGCACGGGCGTTGCTGCGTGACCTTGATGCGCTGGATGCCAGCGACCAGATTACCGAAACGGGACAGCGCATGGCGCGGCTGGGCACGCACCCGCGGCTCGCGCGCTTGATGCTGGAGGCGCGGGATTCAGGGGAGGCGGCGCTGGCGGCCGACCTCGCCGCGCTGCTGGAGGAGCGCGACCCGATCCGCGGGCGGGAGGCGCCTTCGGATATCGGGCTGCGGCTGGCGCTGCTGCAGGGTGGCGACGACCCGGCGGTGGATCGCGCGACGCTGGGGCGCATCCGCCGCGCGAGCGGACTGCACCGGCGGCGGCTGGGCGTGTCGGCGGGCACGCGGGCGGAGGGCGATCCGGCGGCGCTGCTGGCGGCTGGATTTCCCGATCGGATCGCGGCGCGGCGCGGCACGATGGAGGGCGCGTTCCGGATGGCCTCGGGGCAGGGCGCGCGGCTCGGGGCGACCGATCCGCTCCGAAAGGCACCGCTGCTCGCGGTGGCCGATCTGGAATTGCAGGGCACCGAGGCACGCATCCGGATGGCGGCGTCGCTCGACCGAGCACTGCTGGAGGCGCGGTTTCCGGGGCGGTTGCGGCGGGAGGAGGGCGCGGCCTTCGATGCCCGCGCCGGCGCGGTGCTGGCGCGGCGGCGCCTGATGTTCGGCCCGCTGGTGCTGGAGGAAGCACCACTCGCCAACGCCGACCCCGCGCTGATGGCCGCGGCCCTCGCCACCGCCGCCGCCGAGCGCGGGTTGCGCGACCTGCGCTGGAGCGACGCTGCGCGGCAGATGCAGGCGCGTATCGGCTGGATGCGGCGGGTGGCGGGCGAGGCTTGGCCGGATGTCTCGGATGCGACGCTTGCGGCGACGGCGGGCGACTGGCTCGCGCCCTACTGCATGGGGCGGACGAAGCTCACCGAGCTGGCCGGGATCGACCTGCATGAAGTGCTGAGCGCGCGGCTGGAGCATGGCCAGCGGCGGGTGCTCGATGCGGGGCTGCCGCTGCGGGTCGCGCTGCCGGGCGGGCGCTCCGCCGCGATCGATTATGCCCGGGAAATCCCGACTCTGGCGGCTCGGGCCCAGCACCTGTTTGGCTTGGCCGGCCTGCCGAAGCTGGCCGATGGCAGGGTGGGTTTGCAGGTGTCGCTGCTGTCGCCGGCAGGGCGACCGATCGCGGTTACCGGTGACCTCGGTGCCTTCTGGAAGGGCGGCTGGGCGGAGGTGCGGAAGGAGATGCGCGGCCGCTACCCGCGCCATCCCTGGCCGGAAGACCCGAGTATGGCGGGTTGAGGGCAGTTGGAAGCTTGCCAGTTGAAGGATGCGCCGTGCGGACGCACATACCGCCTGCATTCAAGCACCGAGGCTTCATCATGACCGATATGCCGTTGCGCCGCGGCCTGATCGCCGGCCTCGCCGCCGCCGCTGTGACGCCCGCCCTTCCCGCCTTTGCCCAGCGCGGCGCGTTGCTGCCCGATTTCGCCGACCTCGCGGAACGCGTGCTGCCGGCGGTGGTCAACATCAACGTCAGCGGCACCGCGCGACGCACGCCCCAGGACCGGCCACGCGGATCGGGCGGGCCGCAGATCCGCGGTGCGGGCTCGGGCTTCATCATCGAGGCGAGCGGCTTTGTTGTCACCAACAGCCACGTCGTCGGCACCGCCAGCCGCGTCGTCGTCGGGCTGCAGGACGGGACCGAGCTGGTGGCGCGTCTGGTCGCAATGGACGAGTTGAGCGACCTCGCGCTGCTCAAGGTTGAGTCGCGCCGACCGCTGCCGGTGGTGCCCTGGGGCGCTTCCAGCGCGATGCGAGTTGGCAATTGGGTGGTCGCGGCGGGCAATCCCTTCGCGCTCGGCGGGTCGATCACGGTTGGCATCATCTCGGCGCGCGGGCGCGATATCGGCGCGGGGCCGTTCGATGATTTCCTGCAGACGGATGCGCCGATCAACCCGGGCAATTCTGGTGGGCCGCTGTTCAACATGGCGGGCGAGGTGATCGGCATCAACACGGCGATCTATTCGCCGTCAGGGGCCTCGGCGGGGATCGGGTTTGCGGTGCCGTCGGACGCGGCGCGGCCGGTGGTGGAGCAGCTGGTTCGCGGTGGCCGGGTGGAGCGCGGCTGGCTCGGGGTCGCGGTGCAGGACGCCTCGGAAGCGGGGCGTGGGTCGCGCGGCGCGATCGTGATGGGAGTTGAGCGCAATAGCCCCGCCGCACGCGCTGGGCTGCGGCAGGGGGATGTGGTGACGCTGCTGAATGGGGAGCCGCTGGAGACGTCGCGGGCGCTGGTGCGCGGCGTGGCGCTGCTGCCACCTGGACAGACGGTGCGACTGACGCTCACGCGCGAAGGACGGCCGCAGGAGATCGCGGTGCAGATCGGACGTCGGCCGCCGAATAACGGGTAGGGTGGGGCGCCGCGTCGGGCGCTCCTTTCAAGTGGTCGCTGGGGCCGCCTCCCTGAGGGGTGCCCGTCCCTTGAATCGTCATGGGTATCGGGGCACGGCACGTAGGCGCTAAAACATCACTTAGGTTTGTCCTAGGAACCAGCACTTGCGCATCCTCCTCGTCGAAGACGACGCCGAAGTCGCCCGTTTTGTCCGCAAAGGCTTGCAGGAGGCCGGGCACAATGTGGAGCACGCGTCCAACGGGCGTGACGGCCTGTTCCTTGCGGCATCCGAGCAGTTCGACATTCTCGTGCTGGACCGCATGCTGCCCGGCGGCGTCGATGGCGTGCGGCTGGTCGAGACGCTGCGGGCGCAGTCGAACAAGACGCCGGTGCTGTTCCTCTCCGCACTGTCTGCTGTGGATGAGCGGGTGAAGGGCCTGAAGGCCGGGGGCGACGATTACCTGGTCAAGCCCTTCGCTTTCGCCGAGCTGCTCGCCCGCGTCGAGGCGCTTGGACGCCGCCCGGCCTCGGATACGCCGGCGACCCGCCTGAAGGTCGCGGATCTGGAACTTGACCTGCTGTCGCGCACGGTGACGCGCGCCGGCAAGCGTATCGACGTACAGCCGCGCGAGTTCCGCCTGCTGGAGCATTTGATGCGCCACGCCGGGCAGGTGGTGACACGCACCATGCTGCTGGAGAAGGTCTGGGACTACCACTTCGACCCGCAGACCAACGTCATCGACGTGCATGTGAGCCGGCTGCGCCAAAAACTCGACAAGGGGTTCGACCGTCCCCTGATCCACACGGTGCGGAACGCGGGCTACCTGATCCGCGCGGAACCGTGACCACGAGCGGATGATGGCCCGGATCCAGCCCATCGTGCCTCCTGACATCTCGCAGGCAGCGGGGCGGTCATTGCCGCCGATGTTGCCGGCGCCGCCGCCTGGGCTGATGCGCAGCGCCGGCACGCGTATCGCACTGATTTTTGCCATTACCTTCATCGCCGCCGCCGTGGCCTTCACCGCCGTGCTGTGGTGGGGGACTGCCGGAGCCCTCGACCGCCAGACGGATGCGACGGTGCGCGCCGATGCCCTCGCCTTGTCGGAGCGCGGGCGCGAAGGCGGCATTGCCGCCGTGGTCGACGCCATCATCGAGCGCCTCGCCGTCGACGTCGACAACCACGCGATCTACATGCTGCGTGGGCCGGATGGCCAGATTCTGGCCGGCAACCTCGAGGAATGGCCCAGCCTCGTCGATGCCCCCGGCGCCTGGAGCACGGCCACGGTCCTCCGCGACGGGGCGCCGGCGGAGGCGCGGCTGCACGATACCGACCTGGCCCGCGGCCATCGGCTGCTGGTTGGGCGCGACATCGACGAGAAACTCCGGTTGCGGCAATTGCTGAGCGAGGGGCTGGTCTGGTCGCTGGGCGCAGCCATCGCGTTCGGCGTTTTGGGCGCTTCGGCCATGCGGGGGCTGATCGCGCGGCGCCTGCGGCCGACCTTCGCGACGGCCATGGCCATCGCCGGCGGCGACCTGTCGCACCGGGTGCCCATCTCCCGCCATGGCGACGAGTTCGACCGGCTGGCGCGGACGATGAACACCATGCTCGACCGCATCGACCGGTTGATGACCGGCGTACGCGGGGTCTCCGACGCGATCGCGCACGATCTGCGGACGCCGATCGCGCGGGCGCGCGCCAAGCTCGAGGATGCGCTTGCGACGGCGCCGGATGAGGAGGCTTTGCGCCAGGGCGTCGAGCAGGGGATCGCCGATCTCGACGCGATCAGCCGGGTGTTCCAGGCCTTGCTGCGCATCGCCGAGGCCGAGGCGGGCGCGCGGCGGCGGGCCTTCGCGCCGATCGACCTCGTGCCGCTGCTGGTGGATGCAGCGGATATCTACGGCGCCACGGCAGAGGCGGTTGGGCAGGTGCTGGCGACACGCGTCCCGGCGCGGATCGAGATCGTGGGGGACCGTGACCTGTTGTTCCAGGCGGTGGCGAACCTGCTCGACAATGCCGTGAAGTTCGCCCCCGCCGACGGCCATGTCGTGCTGAGCGCGCGGGCGCTGCCGGATGGCGGCGCGGAGATCACGGTCACCGATGACGGTCCGGGCATCGACCTCGCGGATCGTGGGCGCGCCGGCGAGCGCTTCTTCCGCGCCGATGCCGCGCGCAGCAGTCCGGGCTCGGGGCTTGGGCTGTCGCTGGTGCAGGCGGTCGCGCACCTGCATGGTGGCCAGCTCACCCTGGACGATGCGCTGAGCGTGCCGGGCCGCCGCGGCCTGCGCGCGACGTTGAGCATCGCCCCGGCGTGACGGAGATCCGGTGCGCCCCTGCGGGATCCTACCCCTGAACGCGCGCTACCTTCGCCCGGCGCTGGCCGGTGCCGCCGCGACGTGCTCGGGCATCGGGCTGGGGCGCTTCGCCTATGTGCCGCTGTTCCCCGCAATAGTCGCGGCCGGTTGGATCGATGGTGCGGGTGCCGGCCTCATCGGCGCGGTGAACCTGGCGGGATATCTTGGCGGCGTATTGGCGGGACGGGGCCTTGCCAGGCGCTTCGACGTCCCGCGCACGCTGAGCGTCGGGCTCGCCCTGATCGCCGTGGCTTTCGCCGCCTGCGCCTGGAACGGCGGCCTGTGGTGGCTGGTAGTCTGGCGGGGCCTCGCAGGGGCCGCCGGCGGGGTGCTGATGTCCAATGCCGGGCCCGCGGTTCAGGCGGTGGTGGCGCCCGAGCAGCGCGGCGCGGCGTCGGGCGTGGTGATCGGAGGGGTAGGTGCCGGAGTGACGCTCGCGGCTTTGCTGGTGCCGGCGGTGCTGCCCTTTGGCCTGTCGGCGACCTGGCTGGCGCTATCGGCACTCGTCTTTGGGCTGCTTGCCTTTGCGCACCGTCGTTGGCCCGATCCGCCGCCGGAAGCGAACGCCATTCCGCTGCGCGGCGAGGTGCCGGCGGCACGGGCGCTGGTTCTGTCCTACGCGCTGTCGGGGGCGGGGTTGGTGCCGGTCATGGTCTATCTTGCGGATCTGGCGGTGCGCGGGCGGGGGTTCGGGCTGACCGCCGGTTCGCTGATCTGGCTGCTGTTCGGGTTGGGCGGCATGGCGGGCACGTTAACCGCTGGGCGGGTGGCGCCGGCGCTCGGGGGGCGACGGGCCAATGTGGTTTGGCTCGGTTTCCAAGTGCTTGCGCTTGGGCTGACTCTAGTGCCGGGGCAGTTGGCCATCATCGCGGCGGCGCTGCTTTCGGGGTTCGCAGCGCTGGGGATAACGGCGGTATTGTTGACCGCGGCGCGAGAGCGCGCCGGGATACTGGCCGGCGTGCTGTTCGTGCGCGCCACCATTGGCTTTGCGGTGGCGCAAAGCATCAGTGGGTTCGCGATGGCCGCACTGTTCGCCGCTAGCGGAGAGAGCCACCTGGCGATCTTCGCGGCTGGTTTTGCCGTATCAGTCGCGGGCTTGGTGGTCGCCCTGGCGGAGCGAGCTCGCTGATCGGCCCCTGGGGCGCCGCTCGTTCAGGGCGCGGCAGCAACAGGAACAGCAGAACGGGGTCGCGCTGACGGCCCGCTGCTTCGGCGGCGCCTTCCTCCCAGCCATGGAAAAGGTCCGCGCGGGCCGGGCCCCGAATGGCGCCGCCGACATCCTGCGCAACGGTAAGCCGGCGATGGGCGCCATCACGCGTGGCGACATAGACAGGGGCGCCAAGGGGGATGAAGTCCGGATCCACGGCGATGGAGCGGCGCGGCGTCAGAGGAACGCCCTGTGCTCCGAGTGGACCCTGGCTAGGGCGAAGGCCTTCGACGGTCCGGAAATAGACGTAGCTCGGGTTGGCCCGCATCAGCGCGTTGGCCGACTCCGGTCCCTCCAGCCGCATCCAGGCGAGGATCGCCTGCATCGACATCTCCTCCCGCGCAATGGCCCCGGAGGCGATCAACAGCCGGCCCACAGGCACATAGGGGTGGCCGTTCTGACCGGCATAGCCGAGGCGCAGCACACTGCCATCCTCCAGCAGAACACGACCGGAACCTTGGATCTGCATGAAAAAGGCTTCCCACGGCTCCGCGAGCCACACGAGTTCGAGGCCGCGGCCAAACAGGGCGCCGGCCTCTATCGCAGCGCGGGTCGGAGCACCGGCGCCGGGGGGTTCAGGAGGAAGCGCGTGCAGTGGCGTGCGGAAGCGCTCATCCGGCATGCGGCGCCCACGAAGCTGTGGCTCGAAGTAGCCGGTCATCAAGCCTTCGCCCAGCGCATGCACGGAAAAAAGGGCCTCGATCTCGGCCCGGACCACGGCATTCCGGCGGCGCGGCGGCAACCGGCGAAGGCTGGCGGCGAGCCCCGAGAGTCCGGTGCAGGCGTTGGCCCAGGCCGCGGGAGGAAGGAATGCGAGGCCGCGCCGTACGGCATTTGGGCGCGCCATAGCCGCGCAACTCGCAAGGAGCGGCGGTAGCGCCTCCTGCACCTGATCGCCGCGCCAACTGGGCAGTACGGAGTAGGGAACCCCCGGCGGAAAGGCAGGGCCGTGCGGGACGAGATCAGCGGCGCGGCTGGCGACAGGCGGCAGTAGCAGCAGCACGAAGAGGAGCCGCCACACAGGTCAGGTCAGATCAGGCGGCGCCGGTCGCCACCAGCTTCCAGGTCGGGTCGGTGGAGCCGATTTCGCGCTGGAAGGTCCAGACATCGTTGAGCTCGACGACGGCCTCAGCGCCGCTGGCGATCGAGCCATCGCGGCCGGTCGTCAGGTTCACCTGGTCCGAGATGAAGCGCACCGTGACCGAGGCGGCGTTGCCGCGCAGGTCGGCATTGTCGATGGCGACTTCGTGCATGCCGCGAATTTCGGTCCGCTGGGTGTCGCCGGCGGCTTCGCGCGCGGCAATCGCGGATTCAAAACCGGCGTAGGTGTCAGGAGACAGCAGGTTGCGCAGCGTCTCACGGTCACCGGCGGCGAAGGCAGTCACTATCATCCGGAACGCGCCCTCGGCGCCCGACAGGAAGCCGTTCGGGTCGAAGCTGGGATCGGCGGCGCGGATGCGGGCAAGCGCCTGGCCGACTGTGGTGCTCGGGTCGGGGACCAGGCGGCGGGTGTTGGAAGGCGGGGCCGGCAAGTTCGTGTCGAGCTCGGCAGGACGGGCGCCGCGCGGATCATAGGCGGGCTTGCCTGGCTCCGCCTGGGGCGGCCGCTCGAAGCCCTGACGGCGGCCAAGCACGCTGCGCAGGCGCAGCACGAGAAAGGCGGCCACCATCGCGAAGAGAATGAGGTCGATTGGGAACCCGCCTTGCATAATACGCTCCTTGCAACGCTGTCACATAAGCACGCGGGACCCCTGCTGCAACAGGCCTGTGATTGTGCGATCACGCGTTGCGCATGGGTGTCGATGCTCGGCCGCGTGGAAGCAGCGCTATCGCGAATGCGCATTGCCTGGATAACGCGCCAAGGCTACGCCAATGCCCGCACCTCTGCCGGAACCATTGCCATGATCCTGCTCCGCCACGGCCAGAGCGAATTCAATCTGCACTTCACCGCGACGCGGCGGGATCCCGGCATCGTGGATCCCAAGCTGACGCCGCTGGGCCATGAGCAGGCGGAGGCCGCTGCCGAGGCGCTGGTTGGCGAGGATATCCGCCGCATCATCGCGAGCCCCTATACGCGGGCGTTGCAGACCGCGGCGCCGGTGGCACGGAAGTTCGGGCTGCCGGTGACGATCACGCCAGTGGTGCGCGAGCGCTACGCCTTCAGCTGTGACATCGGGACGCCGATCAGCCAGCTCGCCGGAGATTGGCCCGACCTCGCGCTCGACCACGTCGAGGAGATCTGGTGGCCGCAGGCCGAGGAGGGGGCGGAGGGCGTGATCGCGCGCGCGGCCGAGTTCCGCGGATCGATGGCGGTGCTGCCGGATTGGCCGCACACGCTGGTTGTCTCGCACTGGGGTTTTATCCTCGCGCTGACCGGCACAAGTGCGCAGAACGGCACCTGGCTGCGCTACGATCCTAACCAGCCGGCGCCGGAGCGGATCGTCTGGAAGCCCTGAGCTAGCCGGCGCTCCGTCGCCCAAACCACCGGATTGGCTGCCGTAGACTGGGCTGTCGGCCCGAAAGGAATCTCCAATGCGCTTTCATCGCCGCCTACTGTTGGTTGGCCTGCTCGCGGCCGTGCCCGCGATGGCGCAAGACGCCACTCAGGGCGAGCTTTCGATCGGACAGGGTTGGACGCGGGCAGCTGGGGCCAACGGTACCGGCGTCGGCTACCTCAGCATCCGCAACACTGGCGCCGTGGCCGACCGGCTACTCAGCGCGAGCACGCCGGCTGCGCGGACCGTTGAACTGCACACGATGCTGCGGGAGGCTGAGGTGATGCGCATGCGCCCGGTGGGCGGCATCCCCTTGCCGCCAGGTGAGACCGTCACGCTAGCGCCAGGCGGGCTGCACCTGATGCTCATTGGCCTGGCGGCCCCCCTCGTGGTGGGGGCGGATGTTCCGCTGACATTGCGCTTTGAGCGTGCTGGGACCGTGACGGTTCCGCTGCGGATACAGGCCGCAGGCGCGCGCCGCCCCGCCCACTGATCAGTCCTCGCGTTCGAGGCGCTCGATGTCGGGGTCCGAAAGGCCGAAATGGTGGCCGATCTCGTGAATGAGCACGTTGCGGACGAGGGCGAACAGGTCCTCGCCGGTCTCGATCCACTCCAGCAGGAGCGGCTCGCGGTAGAGGAATATAGTGTCGGGCACCATCGGCGTATCGGCGCTTGACTTTTCGGTGAGCGGCACGCCGCGGTAGAGGCCGGTCAGGTCCCAGACATTCTCGATGCCGAGCTCCGCCAGGGTGTCATCATCGGGCACGTCCTCGACCAGGATCGCGACGCCGCGAACCTTCTCGCGGAGCACGACGGGGATTGCGTCGAGCGCGGTCTCCGCCATGTCTAGGATGTCTTCGGTGGTGGGCGGCGGGCCATGGCGCATGGGGTGCAGATGGCGGTGCTCGCATGCCGAGGTCAAGGGAGGGAGCGATGACTGTTGAACCGCTCGACGATGCCGCGCGTGCCGGGTTAGCGGCGACGCTGCCGCACTGGGCATTGGAGCCGGGGCGCGACGCGCTGACGCGTGCGTTCAGGTTCCGCGATTTCTCCGAGGCGTGGGGGTTCATGAGCCGTGTGGCGCTTCTGGCAGAGGCGCAGGACCATCACCCTGAGTGGTCCAACGTCTACAACAGGGTGACAATCACGCTCACGACGCATAATGCGGAGGGGCTCTCAGCGCGCGACGTCCGGCTGGCGGCTGCGATCGATGCGCTGGGCTCAGCTGGCGCCTAGGCAACTCCTCAGGGGATCAGCACCGTGCTGCCAGTGGTCTGGCGCGCCTCGAGGGCACGGTGTGCCTCTGCGGCGTCCTTCAGGCTGAAGTGCTGGTTGATGCTGAGCTTTACAGCACCGGAGACCACCGCCTCGAACAGGTCCTTGGCGGAGGCGACCAGGTCCTCGCGCTTCGCCGTGTAGGTGTTGAGCGAAGGGCGCGTGATGTAGAGCGAGCCCTTGGCGGCGAGTACGCCGATATCGAAGGGAGGCACGGGGCCCGAGGCATTGCCGAAGCTCACCATGGTGCCAAGCGGCGCCAAGCTGTCGAGCGAAGCCATGAAGGTATCCTTGCCGACGCTGTCGTAGGAGACCGGGACCATGGCGCCGCCGGTGATCGCCTTGACGCGGGTGGGAATGTCCTCACTCGACAAGATCACGTGGGCGGCGCCGTTCGCCTTGGCGAGTTCGGCCTTGGCGTCGGTGCCAACGACGCCGATCACGGTGATGCCCAGCGATTTCGCCCATTGGCAGAGGATGAGGCCAACGCCACCCGCGGCGGCATGGACCAGGATGGTGTCCCCCGCCTTGGCCTTGTAGGTCCGCTTGATGAGGTACTGCGCGGTCATGCCCTGCAGCATCATCGCCGCGCCCTGTTCGTAGCTGATCGTGTCCGGCAGCTTGACCAGCCGGTCCGCCTTCAGCGTGCGGGCTTCCGCATAGGCGCCGATCGGACCGGTGGCGTAGGCGACGCGGTCACCAACCGCGACTTCGGTCACGTCATCGCCAATGGCCTCCACGATACCGGACGCCTCCATGCCGATCGTTGCGGGCATCGAGGGGGATTTGTAGAGGCCGGTGCGGAAATAGACGTCGATGTAATTGAGGCCCACAGCCATGTGGCGGATTAGCGCCTCGCCGGCCTTGGGCGCCGGCATCGGTACTTCCTCCCACAGCATCTTCTCGGGGCCACCATTTTCATGAACGCGGATGGCGTGGTTCATCGTGAGACAACCCCTTTGCTGACGGCCGCTGCTTCCAGCGCCAAAAGTATACGCTTCGTAGCCGGGCCGTCGCCGCCCGAATAGCCGCCAACCGCACCCTGTTCGCTGACGATGCGGTGGCAGGGAATAAGGATGGGAATGGGGTTGGCGCCACAGGCACCACCCACTGCCCGTGCCGCGGAACCAAGCCCGCGCGCGACACTGCCGTAGCTTCGCGTTTCGCCCGCGGGGATGGCGCACATCGCCGCCCAGACTCGCTGACGGAAGGCGCTGCCCTCCGGCGCCAGCGGTAAGTCGAACACCATGCGGGTGCCGTCGAAATAGTCCTGGAGCTGTGCGCGTGCAGCCACCAGCAGCGGCGTCTCGTCCTGGTCGCGGCCACGGCCCCAATCCAGGGCAATGATCGACCCCTCGTCCTCAGAGAGAGTGAGGTCGCCGAGCGGTGTCAGGAAGGAGAGCTGTGGCATAACGGGATGGGAACGCCCTCGCGAGCCGATCGTCAAGCGGGGGACCCTGGTGGCCGCCAGGGGGCGTCGCTATGTGGAGAGTTCACAGACTTTGAGGCTCATCGCGTGTCCCACGCCGCCGACCCGGCTCCGTACTTCCAGGCCCACGTCTTTGTCTGCTGCAATCGGCGGCCAGACGGGCACAAGCGCGGCAGCTGCGCCGCATCCGGAAGCGAAAAGCTGCGCGATTACATGAAATCACGGGTGAAGGAGCTCGGCTTGCCAGATGTTCGGGTGAACATGGCGGGGTGTCTTGATCGTTGCGAGCACGGGCCGGTAATGGTCATTTACCCCGAGGGCGTTTGGTACGGCGTTAAAACCAAGGCGGATGTCGACGCTGTGTTGGAAGCCCACCTCGTTCTTGGTGGTCGCGCGAGCCACCTGGTGCTGCCGGACCGCTGATGTGTTTCACGTGGAACGCTAAGCGAGGGTGAGCCACCCCACCATCTTCGCGCTTGCCTCCGGCGCGGGGCGTGCTGCCGTTGCCATCTTGCGGATCAGTGGCCCGGATACCTCGCAGTTGCTGGAGAGCCTTGCGGGACACCTGCCGGATCCTCGCCGTGCCAGCCTGCGGCGGCTTCGTGACGCTTCCGGGGAAGCGCTGGATCAAGCATTAGTCCTCTGGTTTCCGGCGCCGGCGTCCTACACGGGCGAGGACGCC
Organism: Rhodospirillales bacterium; assembly: GCA_028288785.1. Classification (GTDB taxonomy): domain Bacteria; phylum Pseudomonadota; class Alphaproteobacteria; order Acetobacterales; family Acetobacteraceae; genus Plastoroseomonas. The sequence goes on from JAQGHV010000055.1 coordinate 26,593, forward strand.
GCTGAACTGCACCTTCACGGTGGGCCGGCAGTCATCGCGGGTGTTGCCCAGGCGTTGACCGCCTTAGGTGCCCGGCCGGCCGAACCAGGCGAATTTACCCGGCGGGCCTTCTTGCATGGTCGCCTGGACCTGACGGAGGCGGAGGGCGTCGCCGACCTGATTGCGGCCGAAACGGGCGAACAAAGGCGTCAAGCGCTTGCCCAGGCGGGCGGGGCGCTTGCGCGACGCAATGCTGATTGGGCCGCGCGTTGCGCCACCCTCCTTGCGCACCAGGAAGCCGCAATTGAGTTCGCCGAGGATGATCTGCCTAACGATCTCAGCGACAGGGCACGGGATGGCGCGAGGGTGCTTGCGGACACACTTCGCGCGGAACTTGCCAAGGCGCATCGCGGGGAACGCCTCCGCGAAGGACTGGTCATCGCCATCCTCGGCGCGCCAAACGCGGGCAAATCCTCATTGCTCAATGCCCTTGTTGAGCGCGACGTAGCGATCGTTTCCCCGATCCCAGGCACGACACGGGACATCATCGAGGTCCGCCTCGACCTTGCCGGAATACCTACGATTCTCTGCGACACGGCAGGGCTGCGTGAGGCTGGGGACCTCATCGAGGCGGAAGGCATCCGTCGAGCCCTGGCTCGAGCCGAATCAGCAGATCTTCGCTTGGCGCTGTTCGCTTCAGACGTACCGCCCGATGCTTCGACGCTGGCGCTTCTTGGCCCGAACACGATCGTCGTCGCGACCAAGAGTGACCTTGCGCTGACGTCACTTAGCGATGCGTTGCCGCTCTCAGCCCATACCGGACAAGGCATCGCCACCCTCCTCGACCTTCTTGCCAAGGCAACCGCGGCTCGTGCAGGCAACGACGGCGTTCTGACACGCCCGCGCCACCGTGCCGCGCTGACTGACGCGGAACACTGGCTGTCCGAAGCTGCCAATGCACATCACCCGGAACTCGCCGCCGAAGCCTTGCGCGCCGCAATCCGCGCCTTCGGCCGGCTATCCGGCCGGATCAGCGTCGAGGACATCCTGGACATCGTGTTCAAAGCTTTTTGTATCGGCAAATGAGGCGCGTATAACGCGCCCCATGATCCCATCAACCTTCGACGTCGTGGTCATCGGTGGCGGCCATGCCGGTTGCGAAGCCGCCGCAGCCGCAGCCCGATGCGGTGCGCGCACGGCGCTTCTTACGCAGTCACTCGCAACAATCGGCGCAATGTCTTGCAATCCGGCGATCGGTGGCGTGGGCAAGGGCCATCTCGTCCGCGAAATCGACGCGCTGGATGGCCTCATGGCACGCGCGGCCGACGCTGCCACCATCCACGGAAAGATCCTAAACGCGACAAAGGGTCCTGCCGTTCGCGGGCCACGAGTGCAAGCCGACCGCCGGCTCTACGCGCAATCTATGCGCAACCTGCTCGACGAAACGCCAAACCTCACCCTCATCGAAGCAATGGCCGGTGAAATCCTGCGAGGACCTAACGGCGCCATCACCGGCCTCGTCACCGAGGCCGGCGACCGGATCAACTGTGCGGCCATCGTGGTCACAACCGGCACCTTCCTGCGCGGCGAGATCCATGTCGGCGAGCGCCGCATCCCAGCGGGTCGAGTCGGCGACGCGCCCGCAACGGCGCTTGCCCTGGCCTTCGAGCAGGCTGGCCTGCCGTTGGGCCGTCTTAAAACGGGCACGCCGCCACGCCTCGATGGACGCTCCATCGACTGGGATGCGGTCGAGCCCCAATGGGGTGACAGCGAGCCGGAGCCTCTCTCCTGGCTCACCGATCGCATCACCAACCGCCAGGTTGCCTGCGGCATCACCAGCACCACGCCGGCCACCCATGCGCTCATCCGCGCCAACATCCACACGACGGCTGTCTTTGCCGGCCGGATCCAGGGTGCCGGGCCACGATACTGCCCTTCGATCGAGGACAAGGTCATCCGCTTCGCCGACCGCGAGCGCCACCAGATCTACCTTGAACCCGAAGGCCTCGACGATGACACGGTGTACCCGAACGGGATCTCCACCTCCCTGCCGGAGCCTGTGCAAGCAGCGATGATCGCCTCCATTCCAGGCCTCGAACACGCCGTGATCCTGCGCCCCGGCTACGCGATCGAATATGACTACGTTGACCCCCGCGCCCTGCACCCAACCTTGGAAGTGCGAACCATCCCCAGACTGTTTCTCGCCGGCCAGATCAACGGGACTACGGGCTATGAGGAAGCCGCGGCCCAGGGTCTGCTCGCTGGCGTGAACGCCGCCCAACGCGCTGGTGGCCTGCCGCCCGACCGCCTTCTGTCTCGCTCCGAGGCTTATGCGGGCGTGCTCATCGACGATCTCACGCTGCAAGGCGTCTCCGAACCCTACCGGATGCTGACGGCACGCGCCGAGCATCGCTTGTCGCTACGCGCTGATAATGCCGGCCTTCGGCTGACCGATATTGGCATCGCCTGGGGCTGCGTTGGCCCGGAACGTGCCCGACGCCATGCAAACTTCGCTGCCGAGGTTGCCGACGCGCTCCAGCGTGCCCGGACAGAAGGCGCGACGTCATCGCACCTGGCCAGCCTTGGTATCCCCGTTAATCAGGATGGCAAGAGAAGAACGGCGCTGGATGTCCTGGCCCTGCCCGATGTACCCTTGGTGGACGCCGCACGCGCATTCCCCTGGCTTCTAAATCTGCCGCCGGGCATCCGCACCCAACTTGAGGCAGAAGCCCTTTACGCCCCGTACCTGGAGCGACAGCACGCTGAGCTTCGCCTCCTTGCGCGCGAGGAGCGTACCCGCATCCCGGAGGCAACCGACTTCGCCATCATACCGGGCCTGTCCAACGAGATGCGGCAGCGCCTCGCCAAGGCACGTCCGGGTACGCTCGGCGGCGCTGGTCGGGTGCCGGGTATCACGCCCGCCGCCATGGCAGCCCTCGCCGTCCACCTGCGCCGCGCAAACGCAGCCTGATGAGCGGACCGCCCCTGCGCATGACACCCGAGCTCGAGAAGCGTCTAGAGGCGTTCAAGACGCTGCTCGCCACATGGAATGCGCGCATCAACCTGATCGCACCAGGTGACATGGCGAATGTCGACCGCCGCCATATCGCCGACAGCCTGCAATTGCTGCCTCTGCTGCCCCCGGCCGGAGCCGCCGCCGACCTGGGCTCAGGGGCTGGCTTTCCCGGGCTGATCCTTGCCGCAGCTGAACCCGCGCGCACTTGGCACCTCGTCGAATCCGACCGTCGCAAGGCCACCTTCCTTGCCGAAGCCGTGCGCATACTCGCCCTCAAGAACGTCACCATCCACCAGGGCCGGATCGAGGCGACCAACCTGCCTCCCGTCGCCGTCCTCACCGCACGCGCCCTTGCCCCGCTCGCCGACCTGCTGATCCATGCCGAGCGCTTTCTTGCCGTCGATGGCGTCGCGCTCTTTCCCAAAGGCCGCAACGCCGAAGCAGAGTTGACCGCCGCCCTCCAGGCCTGGACATTGCGAGTGGAGCGGCACCCCAGTGGCACCGACCCTGCCGCCACCATCCTCCGTATCAGTGAGATTGCCCGTGCCGGCGCATAAGCCTCCACGCATCACCGCCTTCGCCAACCAGAAGGGCGGGGTCGGAAAGACCACCACGGCCATCAACCTGGCAGCGGCACTCGCGCAGCATCGCAAGGTCCTGCTCATTGACCTGGACCCTCAGGGCAATGCCTCCACCGGGCTCGGCATACCTCGGCACGAGCGCGGTGCCGGCACCTACGCGGCACTTGCCGGCGGGCAACCTCTCGCGGCGCTGACGCGCACGACGATGCTCGACAAGCTCACCATCCTTCCGGCCGACCCTGAACTCGCCGGTGCCGAGGTCGAGCTGGCGGGTGCGGACCGCCGGGAGCATCGCTTGGCCGACGCACTCGCGGCGCCAGACTTGGCCAGCTTCGACGACATTTTCATCGACTGCCCGCCATCCCTTGGCCTGTTGACGCTCAATGCGCTTGTCGCGGCAGACACCGTGCTCGTTCCCTTGCAATGCGAGTTCTTCGCGCTCGAGGGCGTCAGCCAGATCACGCGCACGATCGAACGCGTCGCCCGTTCGCTCAATCCCCGCCTTGTGCTCGAAGGTATCCTGTTGACGATGTTTGACCGTCGAAACAATCTCTCCGAACTTGTCGCCGCCGACGTCAGGGCCTTCTTTGATGCCAAGGTTTTCACCACGATGATCCCGCGCAACATCCGCCTCAGCGAGGCGCCTTCGCATGGCCTGCCCATCGCCCTCTACGATCCACGCTCGCTTGGTGCCCTAGCGTATCAGGCGCTCGCAAAGGAGCTCCTCGCGCGCAGGAAGGCCGGACGATGAGCGGAAAGAAGCCGCCGCGCCTAGGCATGGGCCTGTCGGCCCTCATGGGCGACATCAGCGTCGCAACCCCACTTGCTTCGCGCAGCCTCCCGATCGAAGCGCTGGAGCCTGGCCCCTTCCAGCCACGCGGGCCGATCGACCCCGTTGATCTGGAGGAGCTCACCGGCTCCATCCGCGAACATGGAATTCTTCAGCCCATCTTGGTGCGACCAAAGCCCGGTAGCGGCACGGTCTTCCAGATCATCGGTGGCGAGCGGCGCTGGCGCGCAGCGCAGATCGCGCAGCTCCACGAGGTTCCCGTCCTCATTCGCGAGCTCGACGATCGTACCGCCATGGCCGCGGCGCTGGTCGAAAACCTGCAGCGTGAAGACCTCAATGCCATCGAGGAGGCGGAAGGCTATGCCCGCTTGACCGAGCAGTTCGGTCTTACACAGGAGAGCCTCGGCAAGGCGGTCGGCAAGTCCCGCAGCCACGTCGCCAACACGCTGCGACTGCTCAACCTCTCCAGCCATGTGCGCGATCTCCTGCGCGATGGTCATCTGACCGCCGGTCACGCGCGAGCGCTCTTGACGGCGGCTGAGCCGGAAAAACTCGCAAACCAGATTATCGCGCGCGGCCTCAACGTCCGTCAGGCGGAAGCGCTTGCGGCTGGCCGAACGGCCGCGGCGCCGAACCACACGATGCACCGGCAGGACGCCGACACCGCTGCGCTGGAGCGGACACTGACGGAAGCACTCGGCCTCAAGGTAAAGCTTGCCGTAAGCGGTGCCGGCGGAAACCTGACCATCGCGTACAAGACGTTGGATCAGCTGGACGGCTTGGTCAGGCTTCTACAGCCCGAGAAATAGCACTTCACGATAAAGCGCAAGCCATCGCCACACTACAGGTTCAGCAGAGGCCCAAACCTCAGTCACGATGCCGATCGTAATGATCGAAGTATTTTTTGGTAACCTGATCGGTCTTCACCACAATACAAACGTCAGTTGTATTGAACTGTGGATCAATCACTGCTCCGTCACCGACGAACCCGCCAAGCCGTAGGTAGCCTTTGATCAACGGCGGCAGCACCAGCCCCGCTGCACGTGCATCGACACCCGCGGGGTCCATCCGTCGCATATCAACGTAGCGATTCGCGATTGCCCGCGGCCTGATGGGCTCCGGGGCCAGATGGTTCGCATAAAGGTAGGTGAGCTGCGGAGCGAGTGCGGTCAGGTCGACACCAGGCAGCGACGCACAGCCGAACATGATTTCGATGTCGTGCTTCCACACATAGGCGGCGATGCCCCGCCATAATAGCTGAAGCGCCGCACGGGTCCGGTAGGCCTCGTCCACACAGGATCGGCCGAGTTCCATTATCTTGCCCGGCAGCGTCATCAGCGGTCCGAGATCGTATTCCGACTCTGAATAGAAGCGCCCGATCGCCCGGGCACCTTCCCGCTGGATCAACCGGTAGGTACCAACCACTGCTTCCGGGCCCTCGCCACGATCATGGTCGAGCACCAGGAGGTGATCCGCCACCGCGTCGAAATCATCGACATCGCGTCGCGCAGCGGCCGTAGCAGGATCCGCGACCGCGCCCATCTCATCGTAGAAGACTTGGTACCGCAGCGCCTGCGCTGCATCGATCTCAGCTTCAGTCTCAGCGAGGCGAACCCCGAGATTGAGCGCGCGCAACTCACCAAAGCCGGCCGCATCGCTCAGTGGCATCAGCGCGTCGCCTCCGGAGGCGACAATTCTTCCTCGGCCGCTTCACGCTGGCCGAAAATCTCGAGCCGGAACTGCACCACGGAAAAACCAAGCCCCGCAGCGATCGCCTTGGCGAGGCGTTCCACGCCTTCGTCGACAAACTCGATCACGCTGCCGGTTTCGACATCGATGAGGTGATGGTGCTTGCCATGCTCGGTCGGCTCGTACCGGGCACGACCACCGCCGAAATCGCGACGGTCGAGAATGCCCTTTTCCTCGAGCAGCCGCACGGTGCGGTAGACGGTCGCTACGGACACCTTGCTGTCGAGCGCCAAGGCGCGGCGATACAGCTCTTCGACGTCCGGATGGTCTTCGGCATCGGACAGCACGCGCGCGATCAGGCGCCGCTGCCCGGTCATCTTCAGACCGCGCTCTATGCAGATCCGTTCGATGCGTGACGGTTCAGGCCGCGAGGCCGAGGCTGGCGGCGCTTTCGCGCTCTGATCCGGTCGGCGGGATGTCGGACGAGTGTCCATAGAAGAAGCGTGGTTTCCTCGGAGCGTTCACGCGGGATGCGGCGCGCGACCATAGCGGGGCCGCGCGATCCGGCAAACCTTCGTGATGCGTCTCGCCGTCAGACAGCCTTCGAAGCGGTCTGACGACCGGCGCGCGGCGGGCGACCGCGGGGCTTGGTGCCCAGGCCGATCTTCTTGGCGAGGTTCGAGCGATGCTTCGCGTAGTTTGGCGCAACCATCGGGTAGTCGGAACCGAGGCCCCAACGATCGCGGTATTGTTCAGGCGAAAGGTTGTAGGCGGTCTTGAGGTGGCGCTTCAGCATCTTCAGTTTCTTGCCGTCTTCAAGACAGATGAGAAACTCAGGCGTGATCGACTTTTTGACTGGAACTGCGGGCTGCGGCTTCTCGGCCGGTGGCGCGGGGGGCGCACCAACATTGGCTAAGGTTCGGTAGACGTCTTGGATAAGCCCGGCGAGGTCCGGCAAGGAGACCGCATTATTGGAAACGTGCGCTGCCACGATTTCGGCGGTCAGCCCGAGGATATCTGGATTGGTGCCGTTGTCGGCCATGTTGCTTACTCACTTTTCAGTCGATGCCAGTGTATATGCTTCTATATCATAGAGCCGCAATACCCCCCTGCCCCAATAAAGGAAAGTTTCCGTGAATTCAGAAGCGAATGCAGAACTTTTACCAGATCAGACGATCGACGTCCGTGCAGAGCTCTGCCCGATGACCTTCGTCCATGTGCGTCTGGCGCTCGATCGTTTACCGGCAGGTGCCAAGCTCGGGGTCCTGCTGCGTGGCGAGGAAGCGAGGCGGAACGTGCCACGCACGGCGCTTGACCAGGGCCATCAACTATTGTCGATGGACGATCTCGCGGACGAAACCACCCGCCTCGTTATTCAGAAGAAAGGTTGAGGCGCAGCACCAAGGCATCGGCGCCGTCTGAGTAGTACCGCCGCCGCCGCCCAACCTCAGCGGCGCCGGCCTGCCGGTACAGGGCCAGCGCGGCGTGGTTGCCCTCGGCGACCTCAAGGAACAATGCCGCGGCACTGCGCTCCCGCGCCGCCTGTTGCGTGGCCTCCAGAAGGGCGCGGGCGACACCAATGCGCCTGGCCAAGGGGCGCACCGCCAGTGTCAGGATTTCGGCCTCTCCGGCCGCCGCACGTGCCAGGACGAAGCCCAGGGGCTCCTCTCCGAACGGGGGCGGGCCGGATAGCGCGAGAACCCCGAAGCCGCCCTCCGCCTCGACCATGAGGGCGAGCGCCGAAGGTCCCCAGCGTTCGGGGCGCGCAAAGGCTTCTGCGTGGATGGCAGCCAGTACCGGCGCCTCAGCGGCAAGAGCCGGCCGCAGGATCACGCGCCGCGCACCGCCGGCGGCTCCGCATAGAGCGGCGTGGCATCGCGCGGTGGCAACGCACCGGCCAGTCGTGCCGCAGCTATCACTGCGAGTGCCGAAGCCTCCGGGAGTCGGGCATCGGTCAGCATCGCATCGAGGTCACGCGCCGCCAGCCGCGCCGCTACCCCAGCCGCCGCGTCGCCGACGATCGCGACAGGACCGGGCGGCCTCGGCAGGGCATCGAGTGCCAGGATCTGAGGCTGGCCTTCAGGCGTCGCGCTGCCGGGCGCGAAACACTCGAGCACGATGCTTCCGCGCTTGTTGTCGATGACCGACCACACCGCGCGCTGCCGGCCTTGCGCCGCCGGCAGCGCCGCAACCAGCGCCTCCCCGGTTGTGACGCCGACCAGCGGGACCCCAGCCGCGGCGGCCAGGCCCTCGGCCAGCGACAGCGCGGCGCGCAGCCCGGTGAAGCCGCCCGGCCCCACCCCGACCGCGACCGCGTCCAGCGCAGTGGCCGCGACCTCAGCCCGCGCCAATACTTCGGCCACCAGCGGCGGCAGCAGCGCCGCCTGGCCACGGGCGGCGTCACGGCTCGCCTCCGCGAGGATGGTTCCATCCGACCAGATCGCTGCCGAGCAGCGGGCGAGCGCGCCTTCGATCGCGAGAATCAGCATTCCCGGCTCCTACCCTGGCCAGGCGGCAGCGGCAAACATCGGCCACCGGTTCCAAGCGCGAAACTTTCAGATGCAGGCCCCATGAAGCCGCGCCATGCTGGCCTTGCCATGTAATGAAAACCGGAGAGAAACCAGTCCATGCGCAAACTTGCCGCGGCCTTCGCGATACTGATTGCCGTTCACAGCGGCAGCGCAGACCGCGCCGGAATTCCCGGGGCTGCGCGGCCTCACCACCATCCAGGCCTATATCGGCTTCATAGGACGGACCGCGGCGATCGCCGAATGCGGCTTCACCGAGCCTTACGTCGCCGAGCTGATGGCGAATGTCGGGCGTGAGCTCGCCCAGGCAGGCGTGACGCTGACCCCCGGTGCCGAGCAGGTCCAGATGACCGACGGCCTCCTGCTGCGCAGCCCAGGCTACACGCCGGGCCTGCCCACGCTTGCGATCACCGCGGGCACGCTGAGCGTCAGCGCCGGCGGGACTTCAATCTGCGCGGCGGCCATCGGCTTCGTGCTGCGTGCCAGCGGCACCGGCGTCAACATCACCGCTACGGGCAACCGCTTCGACGGCGAGGTCGCAGTGTGGATCGACGACGCGGCGCAGCTGCGCGATGCCACATCAATCCCGGCCGCCGTCCGCGGGTCCATCCTGCAGACCATCCAAGGTCTCGTGCGCTCCATCACGGCGGCCAATGCCATGGCAGCGGCGTGTCCCGGGCCGCTGAACGCCGTGCCGAACGTACCCCCGCGCTTCACCTGCACCTGTTCTGCGTCGGCCGCTTCCACGGTCGCGCCGATCTGGGGCATCGATGTCTACACCGACGACAGCTCGGTCTGCGTGGCGGCGGTGCACGCCGGCGCGATCGGACCGCGCGGTGGCACGGTGACGGTCTCCCGCGCCCAGGGGCAGCAGAGCTACCCGGGCGGCGCGCGCAACGGCGTCGTCTCGAACAGCTACGGCCCGTGGCAGCAGAGCTTCCGCGTGACCGGCCCGGGTGGTGCCGCGCAGCCGCCGGCCGTGAACAACCAGCGGGTTACCAAGTAGCCGGCGAAGCACCCCCGCGTCGGCGGCCGTGCCACCGACGCCAGCCGGGGCATGATCGCTGGACGAAAGCGCGCCAGCCTGCAGCGATAAACTCGCGCTTTGCTTCGCGGCCTATACCGCCAGTTCCACCATCACGGGCACATGGTCCGAAGCGCGTTCCCACCCCCGCGCCGCCTTCAGGATGGTGTGGGCGTGCAGCCCCGGCGCAAGGTCCGGGCTTACCCAGACATGGTCGAGGCGCCGGCCGCGATCGGCGGCTTCCCAATCACGCGCTCGGTAGGACCACCACGTGTACAGCTTCTGATCGGTCGGCACGAAGTGGCGCAGCGCGTCGTGCCACGACCCCGCCCGCTGCCAGGCGTTGATGGCCTCGACCTCCACCGGCGTGTGCGAGACCACGGCACGAAGCTGCTTGTGCGACCAGACATCGTGTTCGAGTGGCGCGATGTTGAGGTCGCCCACCAGGACGCTGCGCCGTGCCTGGCCGAGCGCCGCGTTCCAGGCTGTTGCCTCCGCGACGAAGTCCAGCTTGTGGCCGAACTTCACGTTCAGCGCGCGGTCGGGAATGTCGCCCCCCGCCGGAACATAAAAATCATGCACGTCGATCGGCCCCGAGGGTGTCTGGAGCGTCACGCCGAGATGGCGGCAGTCGCCCTTCTCGCACCAGTTCGGGTCGTCGGCGCGCACCTTGAACGGGATGCGCGAGAGGATCGCGACCCCGTTGTAGCCCTTCATGCCGCGATGGGCGATGTGCTCGAAGCCGAAGGCGCGCAGACCCTCGACCGGAAACAGGTCGTCGGGGCACTTGGTTTCCTGCAGGCAGATCACGTCGGGTGCGAGGTCGCGCACGAGATCGCCCACCAACGGCAGCCGAAGGCGAACCGAGTTGATATTCCAAGTCGCGACCTTGAGGGTGCGGCGTGCGGGAGCGCTGGGCATAGGGGTCGCCTTCAGGAAAGCCGGAGCCGGTTCAGCCCGCGGAGCAGCGAAGCCGGGTCCAACTGTAGCGCGGGGCGTCTGGCAGGCCGGCGAAACGCACCCAGGTCTCGGCCAAGACGGTGCCGCCCGCTTCCAGCGTGACGAGGTTGAAGGCGGTACGGAAAGGGCCGGCCGTACCAGGCATCGGCTCCGGAACCTGCCGGAAGGACAGTCCCGATGGGAGCGGCGCCAACTCGGAGCGAGCTTTCGCCGCCGTTCCCGCCACGGAGAACCAGCTCGGCGACGAACCCGTCGCCGACATGGACGCTCCACGTGCCGCCGGAGGTGACGCCCACCGCGAGGTTCTGTTCGATCACGCTACAGGCGCGGGGTGCGTCGGTGGCAGCCGCGCCGGTCGCGATGAGGAATGCGGCCGGGATGATGAGGCATAGATGACAGGCGCGGGCACAAGGCATCGGACTAGCCCTTTGATCAAACAGCCGCTGATCGTCGGGCGAAAGGCAGGCGCCACGGCCAGCACCTGGCCAGCGGCGCCTTCATCCCAGGTCAAACGATCTTGACGACCACGGTGCCAACGCCCTCGACCACGCCTTCCAGCAGGTCGCCACGCTCGACCGCCGCAACATTCTCCGGCGTGCCGGTCATGATGAGGTCGCCAGGTGCGAGGGTCACGAGCTGGGAGAGGTTCGCGATCACCTCCGGCACCGACCAGATCAGCTTGGATAGGTCAGAGGTCTGCCGGACCTTGCCATTGACCTTGAGTTCGATGAGGCCCTTCGAGACATCGATGCCGGCAACCGGAACCAGCGCGCCCATCGGCGCAGAATGATCAAAGCCCTTGCCCATGTCCCAGGGGCGGCCAGTCTTCTTCGCTTCGTTCTGCAGATCACGCCGGGTCATGTCGAGGCCGGCGCAATAGCCCCAGACGTGGCTCAGCGCATCCGCCACCGCGATGTTGGCGCCGCCGACGCCGATGGCGACGACCAGCTCCATCTCATGGTGCAACTGCTTCGACTGCGGCGGATAGGGCATGTCGGCGCCGTTGATGACCAGCGCATCGGCGGGCTTTGTGAAATAGAACGGCGGCTCGCGGGTGGGGTCGCTGCCCATCTCGATCGCGTGCTCGGCGTAGTTGCGGCCCACGCAGAAGATGCGCCGAACCGGGAACAGGGCGTCGCTTCCAGCGATGGGCAGCGCGGCGACGGGAGAAGGGGGGACGACATAGGAGGGCAAGGGTGATCTCCGGGGCTGGTGCGCGCGGGACGATAGCGGCGCGCCCGGCCCGCGCAACCCATGCCCCAAAAAAAGCGCCCGGTCAGGGGGGTGACCGGGCGCCAGGCACGTTTTTCCGATCGGATTGGTCGGGCGAGCCGGGAGGGGAGCCCGGTCTCGTCCACCGGCGCTTAGTGGCCAGCCTCAAGATTATAGCAAGGCGATGAGACAAATTCACGTACTGATTTCATTTTAGACGCGCATCCACGCATCTCTGCCATTCGACCAGCGCGGGTACTGTCCTATTCGGCGGCGAGGGGCACATTGATCGAACCAGCAGCACGGCGCGCTGCCCAGGCCCGACAGGCATCGCCGAAGACTTCGAAAATGCGGCAACTCGACTGGTCGCGTTCCCAGTCATATTCGGGATGCCACTGCACGCCGAGCAGGTAGCCCGCGGCATCGGGGCAGGTCACAGCTTCGACCGTGCCATCCGGCGCCCAGGCTTCCGCATTCAACCGGGGAGCCAGGCGCTGGACCCCCTGATTGTGCAGCGAATTGACCGGCAGCGCGGCAGCGCCACCCAGCATCGCGGCGAGTTGGCCGTTGCCGGCGAGCCGGACGGCGTGGGCCTTGCCGACGCGCACGGACGGCAGCGCTTGGTCGGACGGCGTCGAATGGTCCATGCGGCCATCGAGGTCCTGGATGCGCTGGTCCAGGCTCCCGCCGAGGGCGACGTTGAGTTCCTGCATGCCCCGGCAGATCGCCAGCAGCGGCAGCCCCGCCTCCACCGCGGCGCGGATCAGCGGCAGGGTCGTCGAATCCCGCTGCAGGTCTTCAGGCGTTCCCGGCGCGTGGTCAGGGCCCTCATAATGGCCCGGCCAGACGTTGCTTCGGCTGCCGGTGAGGATCAGGCCGTCGAGGCGAGGCAGCAAGTCCGCCACCACCTCGGGTCCCGCCGCCGGCAGCAGAACGGGCAACCCGCCCACAGGACCGAGCACGACGTGCACATAGCTGTTGGACGCAGCGTGGTTCGGCGTGCCGAACGTGCCGAATGCCTTGACGCAGCAGGAGATACCGATGAGTGGCCGCATGATTGTGTGATCGTGGAGCCTGGCCATGGCGCAATCAAGGCATGGTAACGGTTTAAAACATGGTTCCCAGCCGGATTGCGCGATGGGCAGTCACTCAGCGCCGCTTCCAGGTCAGGACGAGCACATCACGCGCTGAAGGCTGCGTCGCATCCACGGGCTCGATCGGGCTGACGCCATGCCGGACGCGCCGGTCATCCAGGATCGCGCTGTCCAGCGCGTCGAGCAGTGTAAACTTGGCCACGAGGCGACCATCGAGCGATTGCACCAGCGTCTCACCTCCCGCGAGGTTCGTCCGGCGCAGCATCGCGATGATGACGAGGTCCACGCCATCCTGGTGCACGCCCTCGGGCGTGGGGTAGCCGGGCGCACCGGGTGCGGCCTGGATACGGAACTGATGCGCCTCCACGAACCAGCGTTGCGCGCCGGCCAGGCTATCGGCCAGTCCGCGCCCAAGATCGAGCATGGCGAGCAGCGCGGCATTGGTGCCGATCGCGTCCTCGATCGGCGCGAACCAGCGATCGACGCCGCCATTGAGCGAGTTGTGCACCGTGGCCTGGAAATGCGGCAGGTGCTCGCCGCGGGTATGACCCGCGATGCCCGGTTCGGCCGCGAAATTGGCGATCCGCCGCTGCCGGTAGCGGCCGCCATCCCGCATGTGGTTGTCGGTTTCGAGCCGGTCCCAGCTTGCGACGAATTCGGGCAGGCTCGCGACGGCATCACCAAGCAGCGCCGCCATCTGGGCGCCACTGAGGTGCAGGAAGCCATGATCGGCGATGGCTGCGGTAAGATCAGCGCTCATGGCGCGTCGCCGATCGCGGGCAGGTCGTGCTCGATGCCCGCCAGCACTTCGGCCACATGGCGCACCTTGACCGGCGATCCCTCACGCTTGAGCCGCCCGGCCATGTTCAGCAGGCAACCGAGATCGCCGGCGAGCAGCGTCTGCGCGCCGGTAGCGGTGATGTCGCGCGTCTTGTCGGTGACCATGCGCGTCGAGATCTCGGGGTACTTCACGCAGAAGGTGCCGCCGAAGCCGCAGCAGATTTCCGGCTCGGACATCTCCTTCAGCGTCAGGCCGGGGATGCTCGCGAGCAGGGATCGCGGCTGCGCCTTGACGCCAAGCTCGCGCAGGCCCGAGCAGCTGTCGTGGTAGGTGACAATGCCGGCATGCTCCGCCGCAACCGTCGTGACGCCCATCACATCGGTGAGAAAGGCGACGAGTTCATGGGTCTTGGCGGACAATGCTTCCGCCCGGCCGCGGTATTCGGGATCGTCCTCGAACAGCGACGGGTAGTGGTGGCTGATCATCGCGCCGCAGGAGCCGGAGGGCACGACCACGTGGTCGTAGCCGGTGAAGGCGTCCACGACGCCGCGAGCGATTTCCCGCGCCGTGGGGCGGTCGCCGGCATTGTAGGCGGGCTGGCCGCAGCAGGTCTGGGCGTCGGGGACCGTGACCACACACCCGGCGCGCTCCAGCAGGCCGATCGCCGCGAAGCCGACGCTGGGGCGATACAGGTCAACGAGGCAGGTGACGAACAGGGCAATGCGCGGCTGGGCCATGTGCGGAGATTAGAGGCCAATGCGCCGGCGTTACCAGTGCCTCTCAGGTGTTGCCGGCGCGCGCCAGTGTTTCACGTGACGCATGGATGGAGGGATGCTCGACCAATGCTGGCGACGAGGGATGCCGCAGTTGGCGGCCTCGGAAGTCACCCGAGCTGAAAGCGATCGACTCGTGCGACTGCTTGGCACCGCCGAAAACGCCGCCAGCGACGAACGCCGAGCGTGCGGCCGACGCCTTACGCTGAGCCCACTACCAGATGGCGTTCTTTTTCGCGGCTGGCTGGCGCAATGCCAAGGTAGCGGCGCCGACGCCGGCTCCGATCGAGAGCACTCCAAACACCGGGGCCGCATACATCGCGGGGTTGCCCTGGACGCCAAACAGAGCCGAGCCCACCGAGGCGAAGCCGGCCACCGCAGCGCTGGCAGCAATAGCGGCGAGAGCAGAAACTGAGGTCATCGGTACTCTCCCAAACTGGAGGGCGAATGCGGCAAGCATGCCATTGGTTCGCCATGATTACGCCATATTTGGGGATCGGGCACGAAAAAAGGGCCCCACGTTTCCGTGAGGCCCCCTATTCAGTCTCGGAGGCTGTGGATCAGCCGGCCTGCTGGATCGCCGAAAGGCGCCACGCACCTCCGCCCGCACGAACGAACGTCCAAATCTCGGTGGCAGTCGTGCGGCGGTTCGGGTCGCCCTCGACCACGCTGTTGTCGGCAACCTTGCGCGTGACGTCGATCATCGAGAACTTCATCGCGACGGTCGCGTAGTCCTGGCCATTCTCATGCCATGCCTCCGCGAGGTCGCCCTGGTCGAAGCTGATGTCGCGAGTCTCGTTTCGCCAGCCGCGGGCGTCGAGCGCCGCGTAGTCATCGTTGAAGTAGCCAACCATCTCGGGGGTCGCGAGGCGGTTCAGCGTGGCCATGTCGCGCGCCGACCAAGCCGCGTTCACGCCCTTGAGCAACTGCTCATAGGCCTGGAAGTCGGCGGGCGTCGGGTTGAACGGCATGGTTGCCACCGAGGCCGGGGCCGCGCTGCCGCTCATCGGCATCTGCGCCTGGCGGGCGAAGGTCGTCGCACCCATACCGGCGCCGGCACCCGCCGTGGCGTAGGCCGACTGCTGGCGACGGCCGCGGAACAGACGCATCACCAGCCAGATCACGCCAACCACCAGGGCCACCTGGAACAGCAGGCCGAGGATGGAGGCAAAGCCGCCGATGCCGCCCAGAAGGCCAGAACCGAACAGCATGCCGATCAGGCCGGCGCCGAGCAGGCCGCCCATCATCCCACCCATGAAGCCACGCGAGGCGGAGGGCCGCGCCGCACCGGCAGCACCAGCCGCGGCCGGCGCCGTCGAACCGACGCTGGGATTGGACGGCTGCTGCGTACGCTGCATCGGCTGCGAGCTATTCGGCGCGGTTTGAGTCTGCGCAGGTGCGGATTGCGTCCGGCTGCCACGGCTGCCGGAGGACGATCCGCCACCAACGCGCGCCTCCGCAATGATCGGGGCAAAGGCCATCAGGCCAGCGGCGAGGGCAGCGGCAACGAGAGCTGGTCGGTTACGGGGCATTGGACGTGCGTCTCCGGTTCGGGAAAACATTACCGCGAATATAGGTTAGCGGGGACCGGATTGCGAGTGTCCTGTCTTGGCGCTCTCCGGCACCATGTCGGCATAGACGGCGGCCGCCCAGGGACGCGCGGCGGCGGCGATGTTCTTGATGTCATCGGCTTCCAGCTTGGCCACGAATTCGGCGAGCGTTTCGTCCTCCTCCTCAAAGGCGCCGGCGGCGTCGATGACGACGGCCATCGCGGCCAGCGCGTCATCATCAAGATCGCCCGGGCGCAGCAGCCCGGCATCCAGCAGGTCGGGTATCTGGATGGCAGTGGCGATGGCGAGCTGCGCGGTCGCCTTCGCATCCCCGGCGCGACCTTCCGAGAGAGCGGCGAGGGCGGCGACCGCCTCGGCGAGCATGGCCTTCATGCGCCCGCCAGTGTCAGGCCATCGACGCGGATCGTGGGCGCGTCGGTGCCGCGGCGGAAGGTGAGGTCGTTGGCTGGCGTCATGTGCAAAAACATCTCCTGCAGGCGCCCGGCGATGGTGATCTCACTGACCGCCTCGGCCAGTTCGCCGTTGCGGATCATGAAGCCGGCGGCGCCGCGGCTGTAGTCGCCGGTCACGCCATTGACGCCCATGCCGATCAGGTCGGTGACATAAAGCCCCTCGATGATGTCGCCCATGAGCTCGGCCGGCGTCACATGGCCCGGCTCCAGCCACAAATTGGTGGTCGATGGCCCCGGCGGGCCGCCGGTGCCGCGGCTCGCATGGCCGGTGCTGACGAGGCCGAGTTGCCGGGCGCTGCGCGCATCCAGGATCCAGGTGGTGAGCACGCCATCCTCGACCACGGCGCGCGCCGCGCCGGGCTGCCCTTCGCCATCGAAGGGTCGGGAGCGCAGCCCGCGCGGGCGGTGCGGGTCGTCGCGCACCGTCAGACCCTCCGCCAAGACGCGCTGACCCATGCTGTCCTTGAGAAAGGACGTGCCACGCGCGACCGAGGCACCGTTGATCGCGCCCGACAGATGCCCGAGCAGCGAGCCCGAAACGCGGGGGGCGAAGATCACCGGGATGCGGGCGGTCGCCGGGCGGCGCGGGTTGAGCCGTGCCACCGCCTGCTCGCCGGCGCGCCTGCCCAGCGTGGCAGCGTCCTCGAGGTCAGCCAGGTGGACTGTGTAGGAATGCTCCCAGTCGCGCTCCATCGACGTACCCTGCCCGGCCACGACCGAAATTCCCGTGCTGTGCGAGCTGCGCGTGTAGCCGCCGGCGAAACCGTTCGAAGCGACCAGCGCGATCTCGGTGCGCGACCAGCTCGCCTCGCCGCCTTCGCTGTTGGTGATGCCGGGCACCGCAAGTGCGGCTTCCTCGATCAACGCGGCGCGCGCCAGCAGCGTCTCGGCCGCGGGCTCCTCCGCATCGGCGAGGTCGAGGTCCGGAAAGGCGAAGCTGGTGGCGTCGGCGAGGCCCGCGAAGCTGTCCTCCGGCACCACGCGCGCCATGGCGACGGCACGTTCAGCCAGGGTTTCAAAACCGCGGGGATCGGCGTCGGTCGAGGAGATCACCGCCTGGCGCTGGCCGATGAACACCCGCAACCCGATGTCGAACCCCTCCGCGCGCTCCAACTGCTCGATCTTGCCGAGGCGGCGCGAAACGGACAGCGACGCGTTCTTCACCAGCAGGGCATCGGCACTGTCCGCACCGGCGCGGCGCGCGGCGGCGATCAGCGCGCCCAAGGTATCGAGATGGCTCATCGCCGGCACTCCCCGGTGCGGGGTCGCAGGATCGGCTCACCAGAGAAATTCATGCTCACCCAGACGCTCCTGTCAGCCGCGCGGAGGCGTGCTTAGGCCGCCGCTCCGCTGTTGAAAGGCTAGCACGAAGATGGGCTGCCCGCGCGGCTTGTCCAGGGTTGTGCATACCAACTGGTTGGTCTAGCGCCTTCAGATGGATGAAGTGTCTGTCACTGTTACGAGCCTGCCGAACGCCCGCACCCGGCTGCTCCAGGCCGCACTCCGGCTGATCCGGGAAAGCGGGTACAGCGCCACCTCGGTCGATGCCCTCTGCGCCGCGGCGGGGGTCACCAAGGGCGCCTTCTTCCATCACTTCCCGAGCAAGGAAGCGCTCGGCGTCGCCGCGGCCAAGCATTGGGCGGAGATGACCGGCGCCCTGTTCGCCGCCGCGCCCTACCATCGCCACGCCGATCCGCTGGCCCGGGTGCTCGGCTACATCGATTTCCGGGCCGAACTCCTGGGCGGCCGGACCGAGGAATTCACCTGCCTGGTCGGCACCATGGTGCAGGAAAGCTACGCCTCCAGCCCCGCGATCCGCGACGCCTGCGCGCAATCCATCTTCGGTCACGCCGAAACCCTTGAAGCCGATATCGGCGCGGCGATGGCCCAGCATGGCGTTACCGGCTTCACCGCCGCCTCCCTCGCGCGCCACACCCAGGCGGTGCTGCAAGGCGCCTTCATCCTCGCCAAGGCGCGCGACGACGTCGCCGTCGCCGCCGAGAGCGTCGCGCATCTGCGGCGCTACATCACGCTGCTCTTCACCCCCACCCCACCGCTGACAGGAGGTCTCCATGGCTAGCCCATTCATCTGGTACGAACTGCTCACCAATGACGTCGAAGCCGCGGGCCGCTTCTACGGCGAGGTCGTCGGCTGGACGGTGCAGCCCAGCGGTCAGCCAGGCATGGACTACCGGTTCTGGAAGGTCGGCGAGACCGCGGTCGGCGGGCTGACGGCGCTGCCGGAAGCCAAGGATGGGCCGCCCTCCGCGGACGCACCCGGGATGCAGCCGGGCTGGCTCGGCTATGTTCGGGTGCCCGACGTTGACGGCACCATCGCCCAGATGACCGGCATGGGTGGCGCGGAGGTCATGCCAGCGATGACCCTTCCCGGCGTTGGCCGGATGGCGCTCGTTGCGGACCCGCAGGGCGCCGTCCTCTATGTCATGACACCCGAGGGCAACATGCCCGCCACCACCTTCGCCCGCGGCAAGGTCGGCCACGGCGGCTGGAACGAGCTGCACACCACCGACTGG
The DNA here is from genome assembly GCA_028288785.1 of Rhodospirillales bacterium. Lineage (GTDB taxonomy): Bacteria > Pseudomonadota > Alphaproteobacteria > Acetobacterales > Acetobacteraceae > Plastoroseomonas. The sequence continues at coordinate 45,577 of JAQGHV010000055.1, forward strand.
AAGTCAGCGCTCGAATTCTACGGCACGAACTTCGGCTGGAGCGCCGCTGAAGCCATGGATATGGGCCCGATGGGCACCTACCAGCTGTTCCGCGACGGCGGCGAGAGCGAGACGATGGGCGCCATGTTCAACAACCCCAACCTGCCGCGCCCGGCCTGGCTCTACTACTTCCACGTCGACAACATCACCGCCGCCAGGACGCGCCTCGAAGCCGCGGGCGGCTCCGTGCTCATGGGCCCGCACGAGGTTCCCGGCGGGCAGTGGATCATGCAGGCGCGCGACCCGCAGGGCGCAATGTTCGCCATCGTCGGCCCAGAGCGCTGAGGCCGTGGCACAGGTGTCAACGATCACCCCCTGCCTCTGGTTCAATGGGGAGGCCGAGGCGGCGGCTGCCCTCTACGTCTCGGTGTTTCCCAATGCCGCCGTCACCAGAGTCCTCCGCTACGGAGCCGACTCGCGTTTCCCCGCCGGCACCGCGCTACTGGTCGAATTTACCCTCGCCGGGCAGAGCTTCCAGGCACTCAATGGCGGGCCACAACACCCCCATACCGAGGCCATCTCCCTCTCCATCGCCTGCAAGGATGCCGCCGAGGTTGACCACTACTGGTCCGCCCTTACCGCCGAGGGCGGCGCGCCGGTCCAGTGCGGATGGCTCAAGGATCGCTTCGGGGTGTCCTGGCAGGTCGTTCCCGATGGGGTCCTGGCGCTCTTCGCCGATCCCGACCCGGCGCGCGCCGCTCGCGCCCTGCAAGCCATGATGACCCAGATCAAGCTCGACCTCGCGGCCATCCGCGCGGCAGCAGACGGAGAAGCCGCATGACCCAGCCGCTGTTTGAACTCGCCATCGAGCGCCAGATCAACGCAACGCCGGAGGCCATCTACAAGGTCTGGACCGAGCGCACTGAAGAATGGTTCGCGCCCAAGCCCTTCAAAACCCGCATCATCGAGCAGGACTTCCGGCCCGGCGGACGCTCCTGCCTCGTGATGGTGGGCCCAGACGGCGAAACGCCGCCGATGGAAGGCGTATTCCTGGAGGTGGTACCGAACCGCAGCATCGTCTTCACGGATGCCTTCACCGTGGGCTGGATCCCGCAATCCCCCGCCTTCATGGTGGGCTTCGCCACCTTCACGCCGCACGAGGGCGGCACGCTCTACCGCGCCGGCGCCCGCCATTGGGACGAGGAAAGCCTCAAGAAGCACGAAGCCATGGGCTTCATCCCGGGCTGGACCAAGGTGGCCGAGCAACTCGCGGAACTCGCCGAAGCGCCGCGCTGAAACTCTCCAGGGGGCGCTGCCCCTGGCCCTTCACCGCCATTCAGCAGCCTTCGCTATCGCCTCTGCGGCGAGTGGCGGGAGATCGGGCTGGCCGCGACGATTGAAGGCTAGTTTCGGGTCGTGCTCTGCGCTCTGCTAACCACCCGCGATGATCGGCCTTATGCGGTTTGCCAGCACCTCCATGGCAAACGGCTTTGTCAGGACGTGCATGCCGGCGTCCAGGTGACCATTGCCCACCGCGGCGTTCTCGGCGTAGCCGGTGATGAACAGGATTGGCAGCGTCGGACGGGATTGCCGGGCGGCATCCGCCACCCGGCGTCCACTCATGCCGCCGGGCAAACCGACATCGGTGATCAGGAGATCGATCCGCACTTCCGACTGCAGCACCTTCAGCCCGGACGTGCCATCCGCGGCCTCAATCACCGCGTAACCCAAATCCTGCAGCACCTCGGTGACGAGCATGCGTATCGTCGCCTCGTCATCGACGATCAGGACCGTCTGGCCGGCCTCGGCCCGCGGCGCCGACGTCAACTCGGGCTGGAATGTCTCGACTTCCGCCGCGCCCCGATACCGGGGCAAGTAGATGCGCAGCGTGGTGCCTGCGCCGGCCTCGGAGTAGATCCGCGCCTGGCCGCCCGACTGGCGGGCAAAGCCGTACACCATGGAGAGGCCCAACCCGGTGCCTTCGCCGATCGGCTTGGTGGTGAAGAACGGATCGAACGCGCGTTCGATCACCTCGGGCGGCATGCCCGAGCCCGTGTCGGTGATGCAGAGCGTCACGTACTGGCCGGGCTGCATGTCCCGCTCACGGGCGCCACGCTCGTCCAGCCAGGTATTCGTGGTCTCGAGGGTCAACCGGCCGCCGTCGGGCATCGCATCGCGCGCGTTGATGCAGAGGTTCAGCAGCGCGTTCTCGAGCGCGTTCTGGTCGATGCGCACCGGCCATGCGTCGGGCGAGCCGACGATGCGGAAGTCGATCGCGGTGCCGATCGATCGCCCGATCAGCTCTTCCATCCCGCCGACGAGCGCGTTGACGTCGGTCAC
>JAQGHV010000093.1 GCA_028288785.1 Rhodospirillales bacterium
TCCGTCATCACCGGTTGCGGCGGCCATCTTCCCGGCGAGCCCGTTAGCAACGACGCTCTCGCCGCACGGCATGGGCTGGACACGTCCGACAGCTGGATCGTCGAGCGTACAGGCATCCGCCAGCGCCACTTCGCGGAGCCTGGCGTCACCGCCTCCGACCTCGGCAGCATCGCCGCTCGCGAGGCGCTGGTGTCCGCCAACTTGGCGGCGTCGGATGTGGACGCGATCATCGTCGCGACAGCGACCCCGGACAGCGCGTTTCCGGCCACGGCCGTGCGCATCCAGCAGAAGCTGGGCGTCACGCGCGGCTTCGCCTTCGACCTCGCAGCGGCCTGCGCCGGCTTCATCTATGCGCTCGGCGTCGCCGATGCGTTGATCCGCACAGGGCAGGCACGCTGCGTGCTGGTGGTCGGCACCGAGGTGTATAGCCGCATCCTCGATTGGTCCGACCGCGGCACTTGCGTGCTGTTCGGCGATGGCGCCGGCGCCGTCGTGCTCTGCTCCGAAGAGGGGCGGGGAACCGCATCGGACCGCGGCATCCTGTCCACCCACATGCACGCAGATGGGCGGCACGGCGACATCCTCCAGGTCGAGGGCGGCGCGGGCTCCACCGGCGGGGCAGGCGTGCTGCGCATGGCCGGGCGTGAGGTGTTCCGTCATGCGGTGCAGAAACTCGCCGGCGTGGTGGATGAGGCGCTCGCGGCCAATGGTCTCGGCCATGGCGACGTTCGCTGGCTGGTGCCGCACCAGGCGAATATTCGCATCATCGAGGCGGTGGGCAAGAAGCTGCATTTGCCGCCGGAGCAGGTGGTGGTCACGGTGGACCGCCACGCCAATACCTCGGCCGCGTCGATCCCGTTGGCCCTGAACGAGGCTTGGCGCGATGGCCGCATCCGCCCCGGGGATCTGGTTCTGATGGAGGCGATCGGCGGGGGTCTGACCTGGGGTGCGGCGCTGGCGCGAATTTGAGACTATCGTTCCGGGTGTAGAAACCCGGAAAGGATATGCTCATGCATTGTGCCCTCAGTCTGCTTGCGGCCCTGTTGGTTGCGGCACCCGCAATCGCCCAGACTACCACGTCATGTGACTCAAGTGGCCGCGGCGTCAGCACGCGTTCGACGGACAGCACCGGGCTAGTGACCATCCGCGATGCGCAGGGGCGGGTGATTGGGACCGAGCGCACCGATACCACTGGCACCACCACGCTCCGCGACGGTCGCGGCCGTGCGACCGGAACGACACGCTGAGCCTCCCAGACCAGTAGCGTTAGGCTGGTCTTTGGTCGGCGCGCGGTCCGGAACGCGGGGCTGCCAACGCCGCCGGAGGCATCTGAAGCTGCAGGCGCTGGCACGCGCCAACCGCGGGTCAAGCCGGGCGGTGACCGCGGCCGACACGGCGCCGGAGATCAGCACCGGCGGGCACAAACTACCCCACGAACAGCCCGCCAGCTTCCGACAGCGCCGCCAGGTGATGCTCGGCATCGCCGAACTGCGTGTCGATCACCGTCAGACGTTTGAAGTAGTGCCCAACGGCATACTCCATCGTCATGCCGATGCCGCCATGCAGCTGGATGGCCTGCTGGCCCACGAACTTCGAGAATCGCCCCATCTGCAGCTTCACGGCGTGCATCGCGCGTGCCCGCTCCCTGGCATCCGGCTCATCCGTCATCATCGCGGCATACATCGCCATGCTGCGCGCCTGCTCGAGTGCGACCATCATATCCGCCGCACGGTGCTGCAGGGACTGGAAGCTGCCGATCGCACGGCCGAACTGCTTGCGGGTGCGGAGGTATTCCAGTGTCAGCTTCAGCGACGCATCCATCGCGCCGACCGCCTCCGCGGCGAGTGCCGCGATCGCGTCATCGACCACGCGCCGCGCCAGCTTCAGCCCATCGGCGGGATCACCCAGCACCGCCTCGGCAAGCACGCCATTGAACGTGATCTCTGCAGCTCGCAGGCCGTCGCTCGTGGCATAGCCACGCCGCGTCAGCCCGGCTGCCCCCGCATCGACCAGGAACACGCCGATACCCGACTCGTCGCGCGAGCCACCGGCGGTTCGCGCCGTGACGAACAGCTTGCCCGCGACATCACCGTGCAGCACCACGCCCTTGCGGCCCTGGAGCACCCAGGCATCGCCCTGCCGCGTCGCACTCGTCTCGACATGGTGCAGGTCGAAGCGCGCCTGCGGCTCGGTATGCGCGAAGGCCAGCAGCAGGCTGCCCTCGGCCACCTGCGGCACTAGCGCCTCCCGCATCGTGGCGTCGGCGCCGTGGCGGAGGAAGCCGCCGCCCAGCACCACCGTCGCGAACCACGGCTCTAGCCCGAGCGCGCCACCGAGCGCCTCGGCCACGATCATCGTCTCGACCGCGCCACCGCCGAAGCCGCCATCGGCCTCCGCGAAGGGCAGGCCGAGAATGCCCATCTCGGCATAGGCAGCCCAGATGTCGCGGCTCCAGCCCTCGGGCTGCTTCACGTACGCCTTGCGGCTTTCAAAACCGTAGCGGTCGGTGATGAGCTTGCCGAGGCTGTCGGCGAGCATCCGCTGCTCTTCGGAAAAATCGAAATCCATTTTCTCAGAGCCCCAGGAAGGCTTTCGCCATGATGTTGCGTTGGATCTCGTTCGACCCGCCGTAGATGCTCTGCTTGCGCCAGTTGAAGTAGACCGGCTGCGCGAGCGTCGCCCATTCCGGTGCCAGCTCCGGCTCGTTCCAGCCATCCTGCTCGGGGTCGGCGCCGACCAGGCCATAGGGTCCCGCGGCTTCCACGAACAGCTCGCTGATCGCCTGCTGGATCTCGGTGCCACGGATCTTCAGCACCGAGGATGCCGGGTCCGGCTTGCCCTCGCCGAGCCGCTTGTTCTCGTTGGCGAGCACCCGCAGCGTGGTCATCTCCAGCGCCTTCAACTGCGCCTCCACCTCGGTCAGTTTGTCGCGGAAGCGCGGGTTCTGCAGCATCGGCGTCGCCCCGCCTGGTGCCTCCGTCGCGATGCGCTTCAGGCGGCGGATTCGCTCCTTCGAGGCACCGACGCGCGCCTGCCCGGTGCGCTCGTTCGAGAGTAGGAACTTGGCGCAATCCCAGCCCTTGTTCTCGGTGCCGACCAGGTTGTCGAGAGGCACCTTCACATCGTCGAAGAACACCTCGTTCACCTCATGCGCGCCGTCGATGGTGATGATCGGCCGCACGGTGATCCCCGGGGTGGCCATATCCACCAGCAGGAAGGAAATGCCTTCCTGCGGTTTGGCCGCCTGCGGGTTGGAGCGCACGAGCACGAAGATCCAATCCGCGTGCTGCGCCAGCGTCGTCCAGGTCTTCTGGCCGTTGACGACGAAGTGGTCACCCTCGCGGCGCGACGCGCATTTCAGGCTCGCGAGATCGGAGCCCGCGCCGGGTTCGGAGAAGCCCTGGCACCACCAATCGTCGAGGTTCTTCATGCGCGGCAGGAAGTGCTTTTTCTGCGCCTCCGTGCCGAAGGCGCAGACCACCGGCCCCACCATCGCGCAGTTGAAGGCGAGCGGCATCGGCGCGGGCCATTGCTGCATTTCCTCGTTCAGGATGAAGCGCTTGATCGCGCTCCAGCCCGTGCCGCCATGCTCGACCGGCCAATGGGGCACGGCCCAGCCGCGCGCGTTGAGCGCACGCTGCCACTGCACCACCATCGGCTTGGTCGGCGTGCGGCCTGCGGCCATGCGCTCGCGCGTTTCATTGGGCAGGTTGGCGGCGATGAACTCGCGCACTTCCTGGCGGAATGCGCGTTCCTCATCGTTGAAACGGAGGTCCATCAGTTTTCTCCCTTGGCCTTTATCGGAGAGGCGGCGTCAGCCTCCTCCATCAGCATCAGTTTCGACAGCTTGCCCACCGCGGTGCGCGGCAAGCTGTCACGGCATTCTAGCGCGACCGGCATCTCGTGCTTGCCGATGCGTTCGGCAAGGAAGC
>JAQGHV010000095.1 GCA_028288785.1 Rhodospirillales bacterium
GCCTTCAGCCGGCGCGCCTCACCTGCAAAAACGAGGGGCGGAAATCGCGCGATCTTGGCTTCCATCGCGGCCAAGGCCGCCATGTCGGGATAATCCGGCACCTGCCGGATCGGCATCTGCCGCCAGCTCTCCGGGCTCCAGCCACGCGCACTCATCAAACATCCTCTCCCTACAACCGCGCGACCATAGTCCGAGGGGCACGCGGGCAGCAAGAAAGGCGGGCATCCCTACGCAGCGACCGTGCCCCGCGTCCCGCGCATCGACTCGCGCCGCGAGCATCGACCCGCGCCGCGAGCATGGAAGGGTGCGGACGCTGCTCTCCACTACGGGTTCAGGTTCGCCGCCTGATTGATCGGGTTCAGGAAGCCGGGTTCCTTCGAGTTCACGTACTGCAACAGGTCCGCCATGGTGAAGTTGCCCGCGAAGGACGAAGGCAAGGTCGGCTTCCAGTCAGGCTTCTGGTCCACGTGCAGGAAGGCCTCGGGGTCGGTCTGCAACAGCCCGACGAAGACCTCGGCGAGGATGCGGCTGCCGGCCGGGCCAAGGCGGTTGCCGCCATCACCCAGAACCTGAGCCTCCTTCAGGATGTAGTACCAGAGCGGTGTCGCGCGATGCAGGTCGATCTCCTTGAGGATCTTGCCGTCGGCGCCCTGGGTGATCTCCGCCTCGGTCATGACCTGCACGCCCATGTGCTGGGCCACGGCCTGGCCGCTTGGCAGTTCCAGGCGGTAGCCGCGCTGCAGGTTGCGCAGGGGAAGCGAGCCGCCGCCACCGGGAAGCGTGTGAAGCGAGGGAACGAGGAAGGGGTCCAATAGGCGCGCGTGATTGAGGACGAAGGCATTGTCCGGCGGGGTTGCATCGGCGGGAGGGTTTCCGGGCCGGCCGAGCTCATAGAAGCGGTGCCAGTCGATGATCCAGTCGCCGGGCAGATCGGGGAAGACGAAGGGCAAGCCAAGCTTCAGCTTCTGCGCGAGCGCTGCCCCGCCGGCCTGGTCGAGCCCTTCGGCGAGCATGCCGATGACGCCGCCCGACTTGCCGGTGAAATGGAACAGGAAGGCAAAATTCGATGCGCCTGCCCCAGGCCGGAATGCCCGGTTGTGGCTGTAGACCTCCCGCACCATCGAGTGGCCGAGGCGATAGGCTGCGCCGGAAAACTCCACCGGGATGTAGGCCTCGGCGTAGTCGCTCTGGACTTCCGGCAGGTAGAAACGCCGGCCATTGGTGAGCACGTCCTGAAGGTCGTTGTTGTCGATGAGCCTGGTGAGAAAATCGTGCAGGACGATCCACTGGTAGTGCCATCGGACAAGCTGGCGCGTCGTGTCGAAGTCGCCCCCGCCCTCGTTGTCGAAGACGGCGTTGTGGAATTTCAGGAAGGCGAGATGTGTCTGGGAGACCAGCAGGTTCTCGTCGTTGCGCGCGTCGCCGATCAGCGCGATGCCCTGGGTGCTGCGCGGCAGATCAAAGGGCAGGCCAGGCTTCACATGCGCATCGCCGGCCCCGCCCGCCCCATTCGTGCCGATCAGGAACTTGCCGGGATGCAGACGGTCGAACAGCTGCGGTGACGCATCGCCGCTCGGCCCGGCCGCATAGAGATTGTCGAGTTCAAGCTGCGGCGTGCGGAAATTATTCTCGCCAACCCGGTCACGGTCCCGCTCCGTCAGGGAACTGAGATCGAGCGTGATGTCGTGGTCGACGAACTGACCAAGATAGGTATAGCCAGCGGGAATATTGAGGCTGTTGCCCTCGTTTTCCGGTCGCGGGTCCTTCATGCTGGCGGCCAGCTTGTCCAGCGCCGCGGTCGGCACCTCCGGCGGGCGTGCCAGGGTCGAGGGAAACATGTGGCCGAAGCGGCCGACCTTGAATTTGGGGTCGCGACTTCGGAGATTGCCGGTTCGGACCGCCTTCTCTGCCGGCGCAATGATACCGTGACCTGAATTGAGCATTTTCACGACCGTCCCTCCCCAATGATCGGAAGGTTATTGGACCGTGGTCGTAGACACGGTGAAATGAACGTGAGCGGTCACCGTGTTGGTGCTCCGCCGGGTGTCAGGACGACAATGTCCTCGGCCATGCCGGAGCGTTGGCGGAGCCGTGGACTGGCGTGTCAGACGGCCCCACTTCGCGCGTCCGGGTGCGGAGGGTGACGAATTCTTCGGCCGCGGTCGGGTGGATGCCGATTGTGCGATCGAAATCCTCCTTGGTGGCGCCCATGGCGACGGCGATGGCGATGCCCTGCATGATCTCGCCCGCATCCTCGCCTATCATGTGAGCGCCGAGCACCTTCCGGGTGCGTTGGCAGACGACGAGCTTCATCAACGTCTTGCGCCCTTCCCGGCCGGAAATGGTGTGGCGCATCGGGGTGAAGCGGGTGACGTAGATGTCGGCCGGCCCGCGTTCGGCAGCCTCGGCCTCCGTCAGGCCCAGGGTGGCGATCGGCGGCGTCGTAAAGACCGCCGTCGCGACATTCTCATAGCTCGCGCGGCGCGGCTTGTTGCCGAACAGCGTGTCGGCCAGGGCATGGCCCGTCGCGGTGGCCATGGGCGTCAGGTTCAGCCGGTCGATGACGTCGCCGAGTGCGTAGATGTTCGGCTGGCTGGTGCGGTGGTCGTCATCGACGACGATCGCGCCCTGGGCATTGACCGCGACGCCAGCGGCTTCAAGTCCGAGGCCCGCGGTGTTCGGGGTCCGTCCGGTGCAGAGGAACACCGCATCGGCCTCCCGCACGAAATTGTTCGACAGGCTGAGCAGCAGCTGGTCCCCGGCCTTGGCGATGCGCGTCGGCGCCGCGTCCGGGTTCATGGTGATGCCTTGGGCGGTCATCGCCTCGACGATGGCGCCACGGATATCCACGTCGAAGCCGCGCAGCGGCAGCGGGCCGCGATAGACCACGTCCACCTCCGCGCCGAGGCCGCGCAGGATGCAGGCGAATTCCAGCGCGATGTAGCCGGCGCCGATGATGGCAACGCGTCTCGGCAGCGCCTTGAGGGTAAACAGGTCATCGGAGATCAACGCCAGCTCGGCGCCGGGTATGTCGAGGCGGAGCGGGGTGCCTCCGGTCGCGATGAGGATGCGCTCGGCGGTGACGCGCTGGTCGCCGATGGCGATGGTGTGCGCGTCGATCAGCGTGGCACGCGCATCGAAGCTTGTGACGCCGGCCCCCTTGAGCAGCGTTCCATAGATACCCGACAGGCGCGCCACCTCGCGGTCCCGGCCGGCGGCGAGTTTCTGCCAGTCATGGCCCTTCACCTCGATGTCCCAGCCGAACCCGCGGGCATCCTCCGCCCAGGCGCCGTATTCGGAGGCGTTGACCATCAGCTTCTTCGGCACGCATCCGACATTGACGCAGGTGCCGCCCCAGAAGCGCTCCTCGGCCACGCCAACCCGGGCGCCGTGCTGCGCCGCGATCCGTGCGCTGCGCACGCCGGCGGAGCCGCCACCGATGACGAAGTAGTCGAAATCATAGGCAGGCATCGGTGGTCCCTTCACGGCTTAGAGATGGAGAATGGGACTGCTTAGGCATCGCGCCAAGGCGTCGGCAGTTGCGAAGCGTTCGCAGGTCGTATAGCCCGCCTGCATGGCCAGATCACCATGCCCCGCGCTCACCTTGCGCCCCGTGCCGCTCGACCATCTGACCGGCCTCTCGGCGGAGGCCCTGGGCGAGAAGTTCTCCGGGCCGGACGGTGGCCGCTGGATCGCGGCCGGCGCGCACCTCGGCCACAAGGACGCCATGGTGATGCACGGCCAGGCGCTGCTGGATGCCGGGGATCCCGGCGGGGCGCTGGCGTGGTTCCGCATCGCCGCCAAGGCGGGCGACGCGATGGGCCTCAACATGGTGGGGCGCTGCCACGAGATGGGCTGGGGCGTCGTGGCTGATGCAGCGGAGGCGTTGGGCTGGTACCGGCGCGCGGCCGAAGCGGGGCTCGATTGGGGGCAGTACAATTTGGCCGGACTGCTGTGGCGCGGCGCGGGCACGATTGCCGACCGCCCGGCGGCGCTGGGCTGGTACCGCCTGGCGGCGGCGCAAGGGCACGCCAAGTCGCTGAACATCCTCGGGCGGTTTTTGGAGGAAGGGTGGGAGGCGGCGCCGGATCCGCGCGCGGCGGCGGCGCTCTATGCTCGTGCCGCGGAGGGCGGCGACTTCCGTGGGCAGTTCAACCTGGCGACCTTGCTTCTGGCCGAGGGCCGTGTGGCGGATGCCGCGGCCTGGTTTCGCCGCGCGGTGCAGGGTGGGACGCCCGCCTTCCGCAGCGGCATGAAGGCGCGGCTGCTTGGGCGGGAGGAGCCGGAATTGCGCGCCATCGCGGCCGCGATCGACGCATGACCCGTTGCTCGCCAACCGACGTTGCACTGCCTAGGCTCCGGCGAACGGAGGGGACGCGACCATGCCGAAATTGCTTCTGATCATCGTCATGGCCATGGGTTTCTCCGCCCCTGCCCGCGCCTGCGCCGTTCCTACGCGCATTGAGGTGGAGAACCGCTCAAGCCGTCCGCCGCGCGCTGCCTTCGTCGAAGGCGGCGCAGTGAACAACCAGCTGCCACACGAGGAGCTTCGGCCAGGTGCAACCGCCATCATCACCCTGCCGTCCTGCATGGGCACCTATACGGTGGTGACCGAGTCGGGCGATGGCACCCGCGTCCGGCACACCGGGCTCGACGCAGGCACCATCCGCGGGCTCATCATCCGCTGAGCGCGAGACGCCGCGGCACCCGATCGTCTATTCGGCGGCGTCGGCCGCGGCTGGGTTCGGCCGGCGCGGCGCGATGCCGCGCGCGGTGAACACCTGCACCTCCTCGCCCGCCTGGTTCAGGGTCCGGTGCCGTACCACGTAGCTGCCGCGTTCAGGTCGCGAGCGCGAGGGGGTGACCTCCAGCACCTCGCATTCGACGCGCAGCGTATCGCCCGGCCGCGTCGGGCGCGGCCATTGCAGGTCGCCCCCGACGCCAATCACGCCCCCCGCGACCTCGCTCATCGCCTGCGTGATCATGCGCATGCTGAGCGCGGCGGTGTACCAGCCACTCGCGGCGAGGCCCCGGAAAAGCGGGTGGTCCTTGGCCGCGACGGGGTCGGTGTGGAAGGGCTGCGGGTCATATAGCGTGGCGAAGGCGATGATCGCCTCCTCAGTCAGCATCACCGGGCCACCATGGAACACCAGGCCCGGTGTCAGGTCGTCGAGGTAGAGCGGCATCAGGTCCCGATGCCGCCGAGGGCAAGGTACTTCACCTCCAGGTATTCCTCGATGCCATAAAGGCTACCCTCGCGCCCGAGGCCGCTTTCCTTCACGCCGCCAAACGGCGCGACCTCGGTCGAGATGATGCCCTCGTTGATGCCGATCATGCCGCTCTCGATCGCCTCGGCCACGCGGAAGATCCGCCCGATGTCGCGTGCGTAGAAATAGGCCGCCAGGCCGAACGGCGTATCGTTGGCGAGGCGGATGGCCTCGGCCTCGTCGGTGAAGCGGAACAGCGGCGCCACCGGCCCGAACGTCTCCTCGGTGAAGATCTGCGCGTCGTGCGGAACATCGGAGAGGATAGTCGGCTCGAAGAAATTGCCACCATTGCCGTGGCGCTTGCCGCCGGTGACGATATGGGCTCCGCGCTTCACCGCATCCGCGATGTGCTCCTCCACCTTCTTCACCGCATCGCCGTTGATCAGCGGGCCCTGGGTGACGCCAGGTTCCATGCCATTGCCGACCTTGAGCGCCTCGACGGCGGTCTTCAGCTTGGCCGCGAAGGCGTCGTAAACGCCGTCCTGCACCAGGATGCGGTTGGCACAGACGCAGGTCTGGCCGGTGTTGCGATACTTCGACGCCATCGCACCCTTCACGGCCTCATCAAGGTCGGCATCGTCGAACACGATGAAGGGCGCGTTTCCGCCCAGCTCCATCGACGTCTTCTTGATCGTTGTGGCGCATTGCGCGAGCAGGATGCGGCCGACATCGGTGGAACCGGTGAAGGTCAGTTTGCGCACCAGCGGGTTGGAAGTCAGCTCTTTGCCCACCTCGCCCGACGGGCCGGTGATGACGTTGCACACGCCCTTGGGCATCCCCGCGCGCTCGGCCAGCACGGCGATGGCCAGGGCCGAGAACGGCGTCTGCGAGGCCGGGCGGATCACGCCCGTGCAGCCCGCGGCCCAGCCTGGGCCGGTCTTGCGGGTGATCATCGCGGCGGGGAAGTTCCACGGCGTGATCGCGGCGAAGACGCCCACCGGCTCCTTCGTGACGATGATGCGGCGGCCCTTCATGTTCTGCGGAATGGTCTCGCCGTAGACGCGCTTGCCTTCCTCCGCAAACCACTCGATGAAGCTCGCGGCATAGGCGATCTCGCCCTTGCTCTCGGCGAGGGGCTTGCCCTGCTCGGCGGTCATGATGGCGGCGAGGTCGTCGGTGTTCGCGATCATGAGGTCGAACAGCTTGCGCAGGATGGCGCCGCGGTCCTTGGCCAGCATCGCGCGCCAGCCGGCAAAGGCAGCGTGCGCGGCCTCGATCGCGCGGCGGGTTTCGGCGGTCCCGAGTGCGGGGACCACGCCGACCAGTTCGCCATTGGCGGGGTTGCGGACCTCGATGGTCTTGCCGCTATCAGCCTGGATCCAGGCGCCATCGACGTAGTTGGCTTGGCGAAACAACTCAGGGTCGCGCAGCGGGAGCTTCGCAGTTGCATCGAGCATTGGGTGATCCTCCGTGTTTTCTCATCATAGGCAGCGCGTTTTCTCATCATAGGCAGCGCGGGCGGCATTGCCAGTGGCGGTCGCGCAACCATGAAGCTGGGAACGCGTTACGATCCCGCACCGGCGCGGGGCCGGCGCATCGCTTGCCGGGAGCATCGCCATGCCCATCAGCACCATCCTGATCATCGTCCTTATCCTACTGCTGATCGGCGCGCTGCCGAACTGGGGCTATAGCCGCAGTTGGGGCGCCTACCCGTCCGGCATCATCGGCATCATCCTGCTGGTAGTCATCGTGCTGCTTCTCCTGGGACGCATCTGAGCCGCGGCCATTCGACAAGCGGCGCTTGATGGTTTCTCCTGGGCACAAGGACGCCCAGGGGAAACGCCATGCCGACCGATGCCACGCATGATCCGCGATTGAGGTCGCGCGTCGCCGCCGCAAATGCTGAAGGCACCGACTTTCCGATCCAGAACCTGCCGCTCGGCATCTTCTCCACCCCCGGCACCAGCCCGCGCGGCGGCATCGCCATCGGGGACCAGATCCTCGACATCGCGGCGGCCCGTGCGGCCGGCCTGCTGACCGGGCCCGCCGCCTATGCCGCCGAGGGCGAGACGCTCAACCCACTGATGGCGATGGGCAATGACAGCGCCGCGGCGTTGCGCGCCCAGGCCCAGGCGCTGCTCGCCGAGAGTGCCGCCGAAGACCTGCCGCTGGTGCCGATGGCGGCTGCCACCATGCACGTGCCGGCCGCGATCGGCGCGTTCAGTGATTTCTTCTGCTCCTACGACCACACCCTGCGCGGCGGCCGCGTCTCACGGCCCGACAGCCCGGTGCCGGCGGCGTTCAAGTGGCTGCCCATCGCCTACAACAGCCGCGCATCGTCGATCCGCGTCAGCGGCGAGGATGTGGTGCGCCCGAACGGCATTCGCGGTGTGAGCGGCGGCGGCGGCGTGTTCGGCCCATGCACTGCCCTGGATTTCGAGCTGGAGTTCGCCGCCTTCATCGGCACCGGCAATGCGCTGGGCTCCCCGATCCCGCTATCCCGCGCGCGGGAGCATCTTTTCGGTTTCTGCCTGCTCAACGACTGGTCCGCGCGAGACATCCAGCGGTTCGAGAGCACGCCGCTCGGGCCATTCCTGTCGAAATCGCTGCACACGACGATCTCGCCCTGGGTGGTGACGGCGGCCGCCCTGGAGCCGTTCCGCGCCGCTGCACCGGAGCGGCATGAGGGCGATCCGCCGGTGCTGCCGCACCTCGACGATGCCGGCGATCGCACGTCCGGCCATTGGGATATCGGGCTGGAGTGCGAATACACGCCACGGGGTTCCGTCAAGGGCGAGCGCATCGTCGCGACGCATCTGCGCAATCTGTATTGGACGCTCGGCCAGATGCTGACGCACCACGCGAGCAATGGCTGCAACATGCGTCCTGGCGATCTCATCGCGACCGGCACGGTCTCGGGTCCCGAGGATCACGAGCGCGCGTGCATGAACGAGATGACGCTGGGCAAGCAGCCGATCCGCTTTGCGGACGGCACTGAGCGGATGTACCTGGAGGATGGCGACCGGGTGACCTTCCGCGCCCGCGCTCAGCGTGAAGGCTTCGTCCCCATCGGCTTCGGCGAATGCAGCGGCGTGGTCCTTCCCGCCGTCCCATGGCCCGCCTGATTCGCCGGATGCCAATAATCAAAAAATAAAAGATTGGGGTCTGGGGGAATTCAGTTCCCCAGCCTGTCATCAAAGCAACCCTCGGAGGTCCCAATGCCCCGCCGCTTCGTCGACATCTCAGTGGCCCTCAAGGCCGGCATCGCCAGCGACCCGCCGCGCATGCTCCCGCAGATCGACTATCACGACCACCACATGACCGCGCCCGCGATGGCGGCCGAGTTCGGCATTTCCATCGATGCCTTGCCGGAGGGCGAATACGCGGCGGTGGAGAGGGTCAATATCAGCACGCATAACGGGACGCATCTCGATGCTCCCTATCACTTCTTCAGCCGCATGAACGAGCGCCTGGTGCCGGGCGGACAACCGTCCTGGCGGATCGACGAGGTGCCGCTGGAATGGTGTTTCCAGCCTGGTGTGAAGCTCGATTTCCGGCATTTCGCGGATGGCTATGTGGCGACGGTTGAGGATGTGCAGGCGGAGCTCGCGCGCATCGGGCACACGTTGAAGCCGCTGGAGATCGTGGTGATGAACACCCGCGCCGGCAGCCGTTATGAGGAGGAGGATTATATCCATTCGGGCTGCGGGATGGGGAAGGAAGCGACCCTCTGGCTGCTCGAACAGGGCGTGCGCGTGACAGGCACGGATGGCTGGTCGTGGGACGCGCCGTTCTCGCTGACCAAGCAGCGCGTGGCGGAGACCGGCGATGTCGGGCTCATCTGGGAGGGCCATCGCGCCGGGCGCGAGATCGGCTATTGCCACATGGAGAAGCTGTCGAAGCTGGAGACGCTGCCGGACCACGGCTTCACCATCGCCTGCTTCCCCGTGAAAGTGCATCGCGGCTCCGCCGG
>JAQGHV010000156.1 GCA_028288785.1 Rhodospirillales bacterium
TTCGCGGCCGGCCGCCGCGCCTGGCGCCGCGGATCAATGGCGCCACCACCGCCCACTCACCCTGCGTCAAATCGGACGGGTAGCGCAGACCACGCCGGTCCGCCGCTCGCCGATGCTCCGCCGTCCACGTCATCCTGCCGCCCTCGCGAACCGATCACAGGGACAGAGAATCACAACCGGTTCAGGAGATTCAACTTCTTTGCGGATCGGCCCTAAGGCGGATGTCGGCCCGGAACTTGGATTTTGAGCTTATCGGCCTTTCGACCCATAGTTCCGCGTGTATTCCGTTTGGGCCGTCATGGACATCGAACTCGCGCGTACATTCCTTGCCATCGTGGCAGCGGGCAGCTTCATCCGCGCCGCCGAACGTCTCCACGTCAGCCCCACGACGGTAAGCGCGAGGGTCAGGACGCTGGAAGACCACCTGCGGCGCCCGCTCTTTGTCCGCAGCAAGGCGGGAGCTTCACTCACGCCGGCCGGGGAGCAATTCCTCCAACATGCCCCCGCGCTGGTGCAGCTATGGGAGAGGGCGCGCCACCAGGTTGCGGTGCCGGCCGGCAGGCGGGCGGTGCTGGCCATCGGCTGTGAGCTTACCTTGTGGGATCCGCTGCTGCTGCGGTGGCTGCTGTGGATGCGCCGGTCGGTGCCTGACGTCGCGGTGCGGGCGCATGTCGGCTCGCCGGAGACGCTGTTGGAGCAGGTCTCGCAAGGGATTGTCGACATCGGCGTTGTTTACGCTCCGCGCTACCGCGCCGGCCTCAAGGTGGAATTGCTGGTCGAGGAGCGGCTTGTCATGGTGCAAACCCCACGCGGACCAAGCGACGGTGAGGGCGATTACGTGCAGGTCGACTGGGGTGCTGAGTTCACGCTCCAACACGCGAAACTGACTGTCGGACACGCCGATCCCGCGCTGTTCGTGGACCTCGGGCCGCTGGGGCTGGACTACCTGCTGAAGGCCGGTGGCACCGGGTATTTTCGGCTGAGCGCGGTGCAGGCTCATCTGCGGATCGGCAGGCTGCAACTCGTCGCGGATGCCCCCGACTTCCCCTACCCAGCTTATGCGGTGTTCAGCGAGGCTGGTGGCCACCCGACGCTGATGCAGCAGGCGCTCGCCGGCCTCCGTTTCGCCGCGCGCTTCGAGGATAGCGAACAGACTGTCTGATCCAGCAAGAAAACCGCATCATGAGACCAATAAATCTCGTTTGTCTGCAATCAGCCGAAGGATCAGCTTGAGCGTTGGCCGCCATTGCATCACTTCAGGGCTCATGGCGGCAACGGGAGGATGACCATGCCCGACCGGCCGGCGCTACTCGACTTGATGACCGAACTACGCGAACGGCGCGAGCCCCACGCGCTGGCCACCGTGGTTGAGGCCACCGGCTCGACGTCGGCCCACCCGGGCGACAAGGCACTGATCGACGCCGGTGGCCAGGTACTGACCGGCTGGGTCGGTGGTGGCTGCGCCGAAGGCAATGTGCGCCAGACGGCGCTGGAGGCCCTGGGCGACGGTGTGCCACGGCTGATCTACCTCGACCTCGACGACGAAGTCCTTGGCACCGGCATGCCTTGCGGCGGCGCCATGCGCGTCTTCGTGGAACCGCTGCTGCCACCGCCTGCGCTCTGGGTGCTGGGCCATGGCCGGGTCACGGAGGCATTGTGCCGCTTTGGTGCCACGCTCGGCTTTCGCGTGATCGTCCACGATACGCCGGCACCCGATCCCCTGCGTTATCCCGATGCAGCGGCAATCATCGGTGATGACGACGAATACGCGCGGCTGCAGCCCCTGGGGGCGGACGCGGTGATCATCGCGACCCAGCACAAGGGCGACCATTTGTCGGCAGTTCGAGCGCTCCGCTCCCAGGCCGGCTATGTCGCCATTGTCGCCAGCAATAAGCGCGCCGGGCTGATGCGCGACTTTTTGCGTGACGAAGGCTTTTCAGACAACGAACTGGCGCGGCTGCGTGCGCCGGCCGGGCTCGATCTCCGCGCGCGCACTCCCGAGGAGATCGCTTTCGCCGTCATGGGCGAGGTGGTGATGTTGCGGCGGGGCGGTACCGGCGCTCCGCTCAACGCCAGCGCAGCCGCAAGAACTCCAACGACGAAGCCGGTACGCGTTCTGGATGCTGTGGGAGACACATGATGCCCACGGGAACCACTTGGCAGGCCAAACAGCGAGCTGCCATCGCCGGACCCGAGGAGGACCCCAATGTTGTCATCACCTGCGCCTCGCCGCCGTGCTTCGCTCACGAACTCGACCCCGCCTATTTTGGCGTGCCGACATGGGCAGAAGTCCGCCTTTGGCGCCAGCGTCAGCGCGTCGCGCTCATCGAGCAACGGCTTGCCATTCCATCCGCCGAGCGTGCAACACGCGATGGAGCCCTCACGCGGCTGATCCACGACGCCTTGCCGGACCTGGCGGGGAAGCGGGTTGGTGTCTACTGGCCCTTCAAAGGGGAATACGATCCACGGCCACTGATGCGGGCGCTGCATGCCGAAGGCGTTCGGCTCGCCCTGCCGGTCGTAGTGAAGAAGGCTTCGCCGCTGCTCTTTCGCGCCTGGCATCCAGGTGAACGGCTCGTGCCCGGCGTCTGGAACATTCCGGTGCCTGCCACTGGTGATGCGGTGACACCAGATGTTCTGCTCATTCCATTGGTTGGTTTCGATGCTGGCGGATACCGTCTCGGCTACGGTGGCGGTTATTATGACCGCACGCTTGCGGCGCTTTCGCCGAGACCCCTGGCAATCGGCCTGGGCTTCGCCTTTTCGCAGCTGCCATCGATCCATCCCCAGCCGCATGACGTACCGATGAACCTCATCATCACGGAAGGTGCGGTCCTGCAACATGGTGAAGTTGGGGCACCGGCGTCGCACCGAGCCAACACAGCTGAGGCACCATGAGGGACGATGACATCCTGACTCCACCTGAACGGGAGGCACTTCGTGACGCCATCCTGGGCACCGCATCGGATGCCATAATCTACGCTGACCGCGGCGGACTGATCCGCTTCTGGAACCCGGGTGCCGAGCGAATGTTCGGCCATACCCGCGCCGAGGCCATCGGCAGTTCACTCGACATCATCATCCCGCTGCCGCAGCGCGCGCGGCATTGGGAAGGATTCGAGCGCGTCATGGCGGGTGGCGAAACCCGCTACGGACATGGCGACATCCTGGCGGTGCCGGGACTACGGAAGGATGGCAGCCGCATCTCCCTCGAGTTCACCATCGTGCCGCTGCATGACAAGTCGGGCGATCTCCAGGGAATAGTCGCCATCCTGCGCGACGTGACAGCTCGCTTCGAAGAGATGCGCGCTCTGCGCCGGCGGCTCACCCACCCGACGGACACGGCCTGATCTTGCCGACGATGAGGCCGGCTGGTGCTGGCCCTCAGCGTCGGCAAACTGCGCTACGTGGTGCGCTCACCTGGCTTCCACCACGAAGCAGGGCCCAGCTGTCGGGCAGCGAGGCAAAGCAGGCCAGCTCGCACGTCATCTCCGCCAAGGTTGGCCCTCGTTGTCGAGTACAGCGACGTCGTCTGCAGCAAGGATGACTGTCGTCGGGCGTTCAGGAGGCTGCTGAAGTGCCGAAAAAGCCGCCCAGGCCAGGGATCATTCCCGTCGCTCTGGCGGGGTCCTTTCGGATCGGATTACAGGACGGCAATTGGACATTGGCCGGCGGCCGTTACGTTTTCGACGCCGGTCGCTACGGCACGATCAATGAACTGGCGGCGGCAGAGAGGATCAACTCGTCCTATGTCTCACGCCTGCTGCGCCTCACGCTGCTTGCGCCTGACATCATTGAGGCGATCGTGGATGGGCGGCAGCCCATCGGACGACGATGCCGGGGCTGATGAGACCGTTTCCGCTGGAGTAGGCGGAGCAGCTCGCAGTACCGCTCGAGCGGAGCACAAGGAAAGCACTGTCGGGCAAGAACCCGTGTGACGAATTCCTGCTACTCCTGGGGGCAGCGGCGGCTGGGGACAGACTGCCGCAGCATGTCTTGCGATAGCGCGGCTCCTTGGTCCGCGCGTGCCGCGGATCATCCAGTCTGCCCAGCTTTGCCAGAGATATGACCGAAGAGCGTGCTCTCAACGACGCGGACCGCCTGATGCACTTCCCTCCCAGCGGCTTGACTTCCAGCACTCGCCCGCTGGCATGGTGAGCCCGGACGGCTTCAACGAGGTCTATCCGCTGCCTGGTCAGCGGCTGATCCGCGGATCGGTGGTGCAGAAACTCCCGCGTGTACACACGCCGGCCGTCGCCCACGACCTCGATCAGTTGCTTGGGCGTGCCGAGCCGGACTTGCTGACGTGTTTGGTCATCGCCTACCTGGCGGCGCCGGGCGTCATCTTCCTCGCGGCACAGGCGGCGCCGCGCTGGCTGGTGCCGCGATCCTTGCCGGCGTCGGTGCGCTGATCTGGACAGCCCGCCGGGCCAGGGGCTGGCCGCTCGGCCCGCGCGCAACCTTGCTTTGCTGCGCGCTTGGCCTGCTCTGGGCGATGAGGACCGGGTCGCACCACCTCCTCTACAGCACGGTGGACTGGCAGATCCGTGACGCCGTGCTACGCGACCTCGCCAGCGGGCCATGGCCCGTCGCTTATCTGGACGCCAAGGGCGAGACCTGGCTCCTGCGCGCGCCGCTCGGCTTTTACCTGCCGGCGGGTCTCGCAGGCAGACTGTTCGGCTTGCCGGCGGCACAGGGCATGCTCTGGATGTGGTGTGGTCTTGGGCTTGCGCTGGTCCTCGCGCTCCTCGCTACCTTGGCGCGCAAGCTGGTTCCGACGCACCCCGGGGTGCCTTTGCGGTCCTCGCCTTGATCTTCGTCCTTTTCCACGGTGCGGACATCTTGCCGAACCTGGTGCTGGACCTGAACGCAGGCGCGACAATGCTCGCCGGCTGGGGACGTGGTGGGGAGCGATGGGACCGGATCTTCCAGTATTCCGGCCATGTCACCGCCCTGCTCGCTGAGGTGGTCCCGATCTTTCGGGCAGGTGGTTAAGCTCGGTTCGCCTTCGAGAAGGACGGACCCGGATGACGGGCAAGCGGACAAGGTATTCGGCGGAGTTCAAGGCGAAGGTGGCGCTGGAGGC
>JAQGHV010000163.1 GCA_028288785.1 Rhodospirillales bacterium
CGGCGGTGACGGCGCGCTTGCTGCGCCAGGCGTTGCTCGCGCGGCTGGCAGCGTCGGAAGTGCCGGCAGGACTGCCTAGATCGCTCGTCGAGAACGAATTCCGGCTGCTGGCGCAGAGTACGCCGCAAGGCAACGCGGCCAAGCTACGGGACCTCGCGGAACGAAGGCTCACGCGGCGGATGGTGTTGCGGAAGCTCGGCGAAGGGTTCGGCCTGAACATCGCGGCCGCTGACCTTGAAGCCGCGCTGGCCCGCGAATCCGCGCGCTTTCCGGGGCAGGAGGCGGAAGCGCTCGCTTTCCTCCGCCGCAACGCCGCCGCCGCCCGCCGCGTGGCCGACCAGCTTTGGACGCGGCGCGTCATCGAGCATGCGCTCTCCCTCGTGCAGGTGCGGGACAGGGCGGTGACGCCGGCGGCATTGCGCGCCGCCGCCCTCGGCGCTGACGAACCGGGCCTGACGACGCATATGCCTAAGTAGCGGCGGGTCCTGGCGGTATTGGTCGCGCCCTGAAGGCGTGGCAGCCTGATCCAGGGACGACCTGACAACCGCACGACGCTGCAACGCGTGGCGACGGTTGGAAACCACCATGGGGACGAGATCATGAGCGAACGCCTGGCACTCGAGACGGAGTTCCTTTTCCGCCTGACGCTGGAGGTTTCCACCCCGGAGATCGTCGGCACCGCGGCGGATCACGAGCTGCGCGTCATCGCGATCAAGGGCGGTCGCTTCGAAGGCCCGCACCTCAACGGCACCGTGCTGCCGATCGGGGCGGACTGGCTCCGTGTCGAGCCTGACGGCACCGCGCGCATCGATGTGCGCATCACCCTGCGCGAGGCGAGTGGCGCGTTGATCCAGGTCACCTATGCCGGCGTTCGCACCGGCCCGCCGGAGGTCCTCGCGCGGCTCGCAAAGGGCGAGGCGGTGGCGCCCTCTGACTACTACTTCCGCGCCACGATGCGGTTCGAGACCTCGGCGCCGGAGCTGCTCTGGCTCAACCGGACCCTCGCCGTTGCCACGGGACAGCGTCCCCCGACCGGGCCATGCTATGATGTCTACGCGGTGAAATAACGTCGCCGCCCACCCTATCCGGCGCCCGCGGAGTAGCACGTGCCAGGCCACCTGGGTGCGCCAAGATCGACGAGATTTGGAGGGATATCCCCGATCTGCATGCATCGCTCGGGGAGCATGGGATCGGCGAAATCAGTGTCACTAGCGTTGGTGCGGCGGTGGCCAGTGCCATCTTCAACGCGACTGGCAAGCGTGTCCGTAAGCTGCCGCTCTCGCTGGACAAGCTCCTGTACGAGCCGGCCAGTTCGCGCGCTGCCGGTCACCGAAAATCCACGCTGCCGCTTGGCTGGCACCGGACTGCCCGTAACCTGGGCAGTCGGCGTAGGCCATGAGCGCTTTCGTTCCGAAATCGCGCTTGCACCCTGGCGCACTTCCTGCAACCTCCTCATTGGGAATACATTTTGGATGCGCGCCTAGGGAGCTCATTCTACTATGCCTATGGAGCCTTTCGCGCTGCCCAAAGCCTTCGACGAGATGCATGGCAAGGACGGTCTCCGCGCTTGCTTCGCGGGTGTCGCGCGATGGCTTGACGGGACCGGCCACGAGGCGCTCGGCCTGAAGCGGCGCGAGGCGGAGCTGCTGTTCCGCCGCATTGGCATCACCTTCGCCGTCTATGGCGAGGGTGGCGATCCGGAGCGACTGATCCCCTTCGACCTCATCCCCCGCATCCTTGGCCAGGGCGAATGGCAGCGCCTCGCGCGGGGGCTCGAGCAGCGGGTGCGCGCCCTGAACCTTTTTCTCAAGGACGTGTACGGCAAGCGCGACATCATCCGCGCCGGCAAGATCCCGGTGAGCCTGATCCTCGGCAACGCGACCTACCGGCCGATCATGGAAGGCTTCACCCCGCCCCGCGGCGTGTACACGCATATCGCCGGCATCGACGTGGTGCGCACGGCACCCGACGAGTTCTTCGTACTCGAGGATAATTGCCGGACACCCTCCGGCGTCTCCTACATGCTCGAGAACCGCGAGGCGATGATGCGCCTGTTCCCGGAGCTGTTCGCAATGCACCGCGTGGCACCTGTGGGCCACTACCCCGAGGAACTGCTCGAAACGCTGAAGTCGGTCGCACCCGAGCGGTGCCAGGGAACGCCCCGCGTCGTGCTGCTGACCCCCGGCGCCTACAACAGCGCCTACTACGAGCACTGTTTTCTGGCCGACGAAATGGGCGTGGAAGCCGTGGAAGGCGCCGACCTCTTCGTGCGCGACGACATCGTCTACATGCGCACGACCAACGGGCCGCAGCGCGTCGATGTCATCTACCGCCGCATCGATGATGAATACCTCGACCCCGAGGCTTTCCTGCCGGATTCCATGCTCGGCGTGGCCGGGCTGATGCGCGCCTATCGCGCCGGCAACGTCGCGCTCGCGAATGCGCCAGGTGCGGGCATTGCCGATGATAAGGCGATCTATCCCTACGTGCCCGACATGGTGCGCTTCTACCTGTCGGAGGAGCCACTGCTCGCCAACGTGCCGACCTACCTTTGCGAGCGCGATGCCGACCGCGCCTATGTGCTGGAGCATATGCACGAGCTCGTCGTGAAGCTGACCCATGGTTCCGGCGGCTACGGGATGCTGGTGGGCCCGCATTCCACCAGGCAGGAGCGCGAGGATTTCGCCGCCCGCATCCGCGCGAAGCCGTCCGAATACATCGCGCAGCCGACGCTCGCGTTGTCGACCGTGCCCACCCTGGTGGAGGCCGGCATCGCGCCGCGCCACGTCGATCTCCGTCCCTTCGTGCTCACCGGCAAGGAGGTGCGGATCGTCCCCGGCGGCCTCACTCGCGTGGCGCTGCGCGATGGATCGCTGGTGGTGAACTCGAGCCAGGGCGGCGGCACCAAGGACACCTGGGTGCTGGAGGATGACGGGCCGACCGGAACCGGGCAGCCGCAATCCCCGTCACAGTCACAGTCACAATCGAGCGGCTTCCAATCGCAATCCCAGTCCCAGCGGCAGGGGAGCTGACGCCATGCTCAGCCGCACTGCCGATAGCCTGTTCTGGCTTGGCCGCTACACCGAGCGCGCCGGTAATGTCGCACGTGGCCTCACCGTCGCCGCGCGCATGGCCGGCCTCACCCATCGCGACGAAGAATGGCGATCCCTGCTCGTCGCCACCGGAGCCGATGAAGGCTACTTTGCGAAGCACGACGAGGCGACGCGGGAAGCCGTCCTGCATCACCTCATCCTCGACCCCGACAATTCGTCCGGCCTGCTGCCCTCGATCGAGGCGGCGCGGCGCAATGCGCGCCAGGTTCGCGCCGCACTCACCGTCGACATGTGGGAGGCCATCAACGACACCTGGAACGAGGCGCGCCGGATTGCGCCGGATGCCCTCACCGTCGATGGGCTGGCGCCTTTCCTGGACTGGGTGAAGGCGCGCAGCCTGCTGTTCTATGGCGCGGCGTCCGATACCATGCTGCGCGACGAGGCGTGGCGCTTCACCCACATGGGCACCATGCTCGAACGCGGCGACAACACCGCGCGCCTGCTGGATGTTCGGCACACCATGCTGGCAAAGCAGCCGGAGGCGGAAGGCAGCGCGGTCGACTACATGCAGTGGCAGGCGGTGCTGCGCAGCGTATCGGCCCAGCGTGCCTACCAGTGGCTGTACCACACGCGCCTGCAGCCGAACCTGGTCGCGGAACTGCTCATCCTCAGGCCCGAACTTCCACGCTCGATGATCGCCTGCTACCGCCGCGTTGACCAGACCCTGGACGCCCTCGCCAACGCCGCCGGCGGGCGGCGTGGGGAGTGCCACAGGCTCGCGGGGGAACTCCACGCCAAGCTGAAGTTCGGGCGCATCGAGACCATCATGGATGGAGGGCTGCACGAGTTCCTCACCGAATGCATCGACCGGAACGTGGCGCTGGGTGAGTGTATTGCGAGCTTCTACCTGACGCATTGAGAAGCAAGGCCGGCGAAAGGAATTTCCCGGGGCCTCATTCTTTCTTTTTTGGCTTTTTGTGCAAGCTGAAGGGACGGTCTTGGCGTCGGCGGCAGAACTCGTTGGGTCAGTCGCCGATCGCCACGCCCTCGCGCCGACGGTCCGCTCCGCCATCGATCGCCACCGCCGTTCCACCTCGTCGGATGCGGATCGCCTGCGTGCCCGAACCCAGCGTTCCGATCACGACGCGATGGCCCATAGCTTCCAGCGCCGGACCAAGCGCCGTGATTGGCGTCTCCGCCTCCAGCTCCACCGTCGTACCCAGGGTCAGCACGTGCGGCAGGTCGATCGCCGCCTGCGGGGCCAGGTTCCAGTCGAGCAAGCCCACCAGCGTCTGCGCCACGAAACCGATAATGCGGGAGCCGCCCGGCGAACCCACGATGAACGCAAGCCGCCCATCCTCATCGAACACCAGCGTCGGTGACATGGAGGAGCGCGGGCGCTTGCCGGCGGCCACTGCATTGGCGACCGGCCTGCCATCCACCTCCGGACGGAACGCGAAATCGGTCAGCTCATTGTTCAGCATGAAGCCACGCACCATCAGCTGCGCGCCGAATACGGCCTCGATGGTTGTGGTCATGGAAACGGCATTGCCGGCTTCGTCGATGATCGCGATATGGCTCGTCCCGTATTCGGGCTGCTCCTCCTGCGGGGCATAGGCGGCCTCGCGCCAGGGCGGGTTGCCGGCGCGCGGCGCGGCGGGCATCGCGCGTAGCCGATCGACGAACTGCGCCCGCGCCGTGAGGTAGGCGCGGTCGAGCAGGCCGCGGACCGGTACGCGCACCTGGTCGGGGTCGCCGAGATAGGCCGCACGGTCGGCGAAAGCCAGGCGCCCCGCCTCCACAATCAGGTGCGCGGCGTCGAGGCTGTTGGGGATGACGTGCGGCATATCGAAATGCTCGAGCACGCCGAGGATCTGCCCGATTGCGACGCCGCCCGAGGATGGCGGCGGAAAGCCGCAGACGCGCCGCCGCCGGTACTCGGAGCACACCGCCTCGCGCAGCCGCGGCTGGTAGGCGGCGAGGTCGTCCATCGTCATCAGGCCGGGGTTGCCAGGATGGCCGCGCACGGCACCGGCGATGTCGGCCGCTACCGGTCCGCGCTGCAGGGCCGTCGCACCATTCGCGGCGATGGCGCGGAGGGTGGCGGCAAGTGCGGGGTTACGCAGCCGCTGGCCGGCCGCGACCGGCTGGCCTTCCGCATCGAAGAAATAGGCACGCGCATTCGGATCCTCGGCCAGCCGGCGCCCGTCCCGCGCGATCTCCAGCGCCAGCCGTGGCGAGACGAAGAAGCCCGTCTCCGCAAGCGCGATGGCGGGTTCGAAAAGCTGTGCCCAGGGCAGCTTGCCGTGTTGGCGATGCGCCGCTTCCAGCGCCGCGACGGTGCCGGGAACCCCAACCGCGCGACCGCCGACGACGGCATCGGGGAAGGACATCGCTTCGCCGTTGCGCAGGAACAGGGCAGGCGTCGCGGCGGCCGGCGCCGTCTCCCGGCCATCGATGGCCGCGATGCGCCGGTCCACGGCATCCCAGTGCAGGATCAACGCGCCGCCGCCGATGCCGCTCGACTGCGGCTCCACCAAGGTCAGCACCATCTGCACCGCGACCGCGGCGTCGATCGCGCTGCCGCCTTCGCGCAGCATCGCGAGCCCGGCTTCGGCCGCGAGAGGGTGTGCCGCGGCCACCATGTGCCGCTGCGCGAGCGGCTGCGCGAAGGCTGGGATCGAGAGCAGCAGGAACCCCAAGATCAGGCGGCGCATGGCGTCTCTCGATTTGTTCCGACATGCTCATGCCATGACCGAAGCCCGCCGCCAACGCGGCAGCCGCGCCGCCGCCACGGGGGTGGGCGCCGAAGCGATAGCAGCCCAACTGCTCACGGCGGAGGGCTGGGTGGTGCTCGCGCGCCGCGCCCGCACGCCGGCCGGTGAGATCGACCTGATCGCGGAACGCGACGGGCTGCTCGTCTTCATCGAGGTCAAGGCGCGGCCGTCGCTGGTGGAGGCGGCCTACGCGCTTGGCCCGCGGCAGCGCGCCAGGTTGATCGGCGGTGCCGAGGCGTGGCTCGCGGCGAACCCCGGACATGGCGTGGCGGGGATGCGCTTCGACGTCATCCTTGTCGCCGGCGATAGCAGCGCGCGCCGCGTGGCGGACGCCTTCCGGATCGGCGACCTATGAGGCTCGGGCGAGTTGACGGGCAAGCGCGTTGTCTCGCGGAGAGCGGCTAAGCAAGCCGGCGCCAGCGTCGCCAACATTGCATAGCCGCGCATACGCAATCGCTAGCTCTGGCTGCGCACCAACCCGCGATGCCGGTAGGCCAGCGCCTCCGCCACGTGTACGCGCGCGATCTTTTCCGTCCCCGCGAGGTCGGCGATGCTGCGCGCCACCCGCAGCGCCCGGACGTGTGCTCGGTTCGACAGGAACAGCTTCGTCGCGGCCTCTTCCAGCAGCCGCGCCGCCTCGGCGTCCAGGCTGTCTTGCAAGGGGCGGAACTCGGCCTCGGCATTGTCGACGCCCCAGCGGCCGCGCGCCCACTCGCGGGCGCGGGCAACGCGTTCAGCTACCACCGCGCTCGGCTCGCCGGTCGGCGCGTGGATGAGTTCGGTCGGGGTCAGCGGCGCGATCTCGATGCTCATATCCATGCGGTCGAGC
>JAQGHV010000179.1 GCA_028288785.1 Rhodospirillales bacterium
GCGGACCAGGACAGCTCCTACATGACCGGCCAGGTTCTGCATCCGAATGGCGGCACCATCGTGAACGGTTGAAACCTGAAGGAGAGGGTGGTGCCGAAAGGAAGCAAGGAAGCGTACACCGACAAGCAGAAGCGTAAGGCCGAGCACATCGAAGAAGGCTACGAAGCCCGTGGCGTCAGCGATGACGAGGCGGCGCGGCGCGCCTGGGCCACCGTCAACAAGGAGAGTGGCGGCGGCAACAAGAGCGGCAGCGGGCGCGGCACGCCTGACAACCATTCGGCGTCGGAGAAAGGCGGTCAAAAGGGCGGTGAAGCCTCGGCATCGAGGTCGGCATCCGCTCGTTCCGCCTCGGCCAAGAAGGCGGCGGAAACGCGCAAGCGGAACGCCGCAAGCAAGTGACCTTCGCCGACCGTTGGTGCACGTCCGACTAAACGGAACGATCAGCGCCGTTGCGGCTGCAGGAGTGCGGATGATAGCGTCCGCTTGAGTTCAGGCGGCGCGCATTCACGTGCCATCGATAGACATTGGCGTTAGCGGTCGCGCGGTCCATGTCACCAGCGCGACGACGGAGGAAATCATGGCGAAACTCAACGTCAATGGACGCATCGTCGAGGTCGCCGTCGAGCAGGACACCCCGCTGCTGTGGGTCCTGCGCGAGCAGCTCGGTCTCACCGGCACCAAGTACGGCTGCGGCATCGCGCAGTGTGGTGCCTGCACGGTGCATGTGGATGGCGCCGCGACGCGCGCCTGCGCCCTGCCGGTTTCCGCCTTCGACGAGAACCAGAAGATCGTCACCATCGAGGGCCTGTCGCCTGACAGCAGCCACCCGATCCAGCAGGCGTGGCTCGCGCTCGATGTGCCGCAGTGCGGTTTCTGCCAGCCTGGCATGATCATGGCCGCCGCCGCCCTCGTCGCCGCGACCCCGCGCCCGACCGAGGAGCAGATCCGCGAGGAGATCACCAACATCTGCCGCTGCGGCACCTACAATCGGGTCATCGCGGGCATTCAGCGCACGGTGACCGGCCCCGGCGCGGCTGGTTGAGGGAGGCAGACATGAACGCCATCACCCGGGCCAGCCGCCGCACCGTCCTTGGCGCCACGCTCGGCACCTTCACCTTCGCCTTCCACATCCCCAAGGCCGGGGCCCAAACGACCGCGGCTGCCGGGCCCACCTCGCCCGAGGTGAATGCCTGGGTGGTCGTGAAGCCGGACGACACCGTCATCATCCGCATCGCGCGTTCCGAGATGGGCCAGGGCACGCTTACCGGCCTCGCTCAGCTTGTCGCCGAGGAGCTGGAGTGCGACTGGGCGAAGGTCACCACCGAATATCCCACGCCGGGCCAGAACCTCGCTCGCGCCCGGGTCTGGGGCAACATGTCCACCGGCGGCAGCCGTGGCATTCGCGAGAGCCATGAATATGTCCGCAAGGGTGGCGCCGCCGCGCGGATGATGCTGGTGCAGGCCGCCGCCAACGCCTGGCGCGTACCCGCCGGAGAATGCAGTGCGGCCGCGAGCGTCATCACCCACGGCCCAACGCGCCGCACCGTCACCTACGGGCAGGTGGCCGAGGCCGCTGGCCGCCTACCCGCGCCCGCCATCGCCGATGTTCCGCTGAAGGCGCCGGCGGATTGGAAGGTCGCGGGCAAGCCCGTCGCGCGGCTCGACACGCGCGCCAAGCTTGATGGCAGCCAAATCTACGGCATGGACCTAAAACTGCCAGGGATGGTGAATGCCGCCATCCGCGCCTGCCCCGTCTTTGGCGGCAAGGTGCGTGCGGTGGACAGTGCGGCGGCCGAGCGCATGCCGGGCGTGAAGCACGTGCTCCGCGTCGGGGACTACGCGGTCGCGGTCGTCGCCGACACTTGGTGGCACGCCAAGACGGCGCTCGATGCAGTGAACATCACCTGGGACGAGGGCGAGCACGCCAACGCATCCTCGGCGAGCTTTGCCGAGATCATGCGCGCCGGCCTTGACTCTCCGCAGGCGGCGATCGGCAACCAGGCCGGCGACGCCCGCGCCGCCATCGCCGCTGCTCCCCGCAAGGTGGAAGCCATCTATGGCTACCCGCACCAGAATCATGCCTGCATGGAGGTGATGAACGCCACTGCCGTGTGGACGCCGGAGCGTTGCGAGGTCTGGACGCCGACCCAGAATGGCGAGGGCGCGCACGCCGCCGCCGCGGAGGCCGCCGGCCTGCCACCCTCCCGCTGCGAAGTGCACAAGATCCATCTCGGCGGCGGCTTCGGCCGGCGCGGCGCGGTGCATGATTGGGTGCGCCAGGTGGTCGATCTCGCGAAGCAGATGCCAGGCGTCCCGGTGAAGCTGCTGTGGTCGCGCGAGGAGGATATGGTCCAGGGCCGCTACCACCCCGTCACGATGTGCAGGCTGACGGCCGGGCTGGACGCTGCGGGCAACCTCGCGGGCCTGCACATGCGCATTTCCGGGCAGTCGATCGTGGCCGGCATCTTCCCGCAGAACATCCGCGACGGGCGCGATCCCGTGGTGTTCCAAGGCCTGAACAATGCCGGTGGCGAGGCCGATATCGGGTACGGAATCGCGCACCTCCTGATCGACCACGCGATGCGCAATCCACACGTGCCGCCGGGCTTCTGGCGCGGGGTGAACCTGAACCAGAACGCGATCTATCTGGAGTGCTTCATGGATGAGTTGGCGCATGCCGCCGGAAAGGATCCGCTGGAGTTCCGCCGCACGCTCATGACCAACTATCCCAAGCACCTCGCGGTGCTGAACGCAGTTGCCGAGCGCGCTGGTTGGGGCACCCCCGCGCCTGACGTGGGCGGGCAGCGGGTGTTCCGCGGCCTGTCGCAGACGCACGGCTTCGGCAGCTACGTCGCGGCCTGCGCGGA
>JAQGHV010000188.1 GCA_028288785.1 Rhodospirillales bacterium
ATCCTTGCCACCCTCGGGCGACCCGGCTTCCTGCCAGAGCTGCTGGGCCCGTTCCTTTATGCGTTCCTCGATGATGCCGTACTTGTCGAGCATGATGTCTCCGCTCCCGCTGAAGTCGGGTCAACTCGCCGGCCGAAGCTCGGTTTCACGGTAGCGAGGGGCAGGGGAGACGGCTCGCTCAGGCTCCCGGCCGCAACACATACCCTTTGTGGCGAATGGTCTGCAGGAAGCGCGGCTCGCGCGGGTCGGGCTCGATCTTGCGGCGCAGGCGCGTCACCTGCACATCGATGGCGCGCTCTCCGGCTTCGGGTGTGCCCAGCGCCTCCGCGATCTCCTCGCGGCTCAGCACCTCTCCGGCCTTACGGGCGAGAGCGAGCAGCAGCGCCGATTCTCCGCCGGTGAGGCGCACGGGACCTTCCGGGCCACGCAACTCCGCGCGTTCGAGGTCGAACCATTGCGGGCCGATCTGCACCGCATGCGCGATGGGTGCCACGGCCGGGATCGGTGGCGCGGCGCGCTTGAGGATCGTGCGGATGCGCAGCGCCAGCTCGCGCGGGTCGAAGGGCTTGGGCAGGTAGTCATCGGCGCCGCTCTCAAAGCCAGCGATGCGGTCATCCGGGGCACCGCGCGCGGTCAGCATCAGGATGGGCACCTCCTGCCCGCCGCGGCGCAGGCTTTCGGTGAGGTCCAAGCCCGACTCGCCCGGCATCATCACGTCCAGCACCAGCATGTCGAAGGACATGGCGGCCAGCGCCTTGCGCGCCGCCGCGGCGTCAGCGGCGACCGAGACCCGAAAGCCCTGTCCGCCGAGGTAGCGCTGGATCAAGGCACGCAGCCGTGCGTCGTCATCGACGACGAGGATGTGTGGTGTTTCCGCCGTCGTCTCGCTCATCGCGCGCGCTCCCTTCCGGCCGGCTCATCCTCGATGCTGCGGAGCAGGCTGCGTGCCTCGGCGCCCATCAGGCCGCGCATGACACGGCGAAAACCCTCGACAGCGGCCGAGCCAGCTTCGCGGTAGGCCGCCATGACAGTCTCGCGCTGGCGTTCGAACAGGCGGCGCTCCAGCGCGCGGCCGCGATCGGTGAGGGTGAGAAGCCGCTGGCGGCGATCCGCGGCACCGGCGGTCTGCACGACGTAGCCGTCCTCGACCATCGGTTGCAGCACGCGGCCCAGCGACTGCTTGGTGATCGCCAGGATCGCGAGCAGGTCGCCGACGGTGATGCCAGGCCGGCGGCCCACGAAATGCAGCACGCGATGATGCGCGCGGCCCATTCCCAACTCACCCAGGATCGCGTCGGCACCGGCAGTGAAGTCGCGATAGCCGAAGAACAGCAGGTCTTGCGCAAGCCGCAGCTCTTCCTCGCGTAGGAACAGCAGGTTGCGCCCGGCGGTGGGGCCGCTGCCCTTGTCGGTGGCGCCCTTGTCGCAGGCGCCGCTCTCGGCCTCGCCGCGCCGGCGTGCCTCTGTCTCGGCGGTGCCCTCGCGGTGGGCGGCCTTCTGCTCAGCGCTCATCCGCGCTCTCCTCCACGTCCGTGCCGCATGGCTGCCTTGCCAGCATGATGGGTCAGTATCGTTGACGCAAACCGACGGCTCATTCTAATCTCCAACCATCAGGCGCATCATTATTGCTCATGATGGCTGAATGATGGTGTTTTCCGAAAGCAAGCCGCGAGACTGCCGTCGTGGCTGCCTTGGGAAGACATCCGCTACGGCCAAGAGTATAGCGACAGAAACGCAAGGAAGGATCGCCCCATGACCCTCGTGCCCTACGATGACCGCGACGGATGGATTTGGCAGGACGGCGCGATGGTGCCCTGGCGTGACGCAAAGCTCCATGTCCTGACGCATGCGCTGCATTACGGCTCCGCCGTCTTCGAGGGCGAGCGCTGCTACGGCGGCAACATCTTCAAGCTGCGCGAGCACACAAACCGGCTGATCGCCTCCGCCCGCATCCTGGGCTTCACCCTGCCGTGGACGGCGGATGAAATCGACGCCGCCTGCAACGCCACAGTCGCCGCCAACAATCTCACCGATGCCTATGTGCGCCCGATCGCCTGGCGCGGGCCGGAGGAGATGGGGGTCGCTGCCAAGAACACCAAAATCCACATGGCGATCGCCTGCTGGGAATGGGGCGCCTATTTCGGCGTGGAGCAGCGCATGTCCGGCGTGCGCCTGAACATGGCGCCGTGGAAGCGCCCGCATCCCGAGACCGCCCCCACCGCGTCCAAGGCCGCCGGCCTGTATATGATCGGCACGCTGTCCAAGCACGCTGCGATGGATGCCGGCTTCGACGATGCGCTCATGCTCGACTGGAAGGGCGATGTGGCGGAGGCGACCGGCGCCAACGTGTTCCTGGTGATCGATGGCGAGATTCACACGCCCGTGCCCGACAACTTCCTCGACGGGATCACCCGCCGAACCGTCATGGGCCTTGCGCGCACCCGCCAGATGAAAGTGGTCGAGCGCATCATCCCGGCCAGCGACCTCGACCGTGCGACGGAAGTCTTCTTGTGCGGCACCGCAGCCGAAGTGACGCCAGTGCGCGAGATCGCCGGCCGCACCTACACGCCCGGCGAGATCACCCGCACGCTGATGACGGACTATTCCGCCCTTGTGCAGATGAGCCCGGAGGACGTCGCCAGGCGCGCGGCATGAAGATCGAGCCGCTGGCCGCGGCCGTGATCCTGCCGTTGCGCATCGGCGAGCGGCCAGCGTCGCTACCGGTCGATTTCACGCTCGCGGTCGATCTCGACGAGCGGGCGGTGCTCTATCCCGCCGGCAAATGCGTGACGCGAGTGAACATGAGCGCGACCCAGGGCGGGATCGCCTTCGACGCGGTCTTCGCCTTCAACGAAGCCCGTACGGCGTCGCGCTTCATGGTGCTGACGGCGGAGGATGCGCAGGAATTCGGGCGGCGCCTAGTCGACTCCGTCTATCAGGCGAGGGCGCAGAACGCGATCACCGAGACGATGCGCATCGGCATCACGGTGCACACGAACGGGTTCCACCTCCAGATCGGCGATGTCGCGTCGCCCACGGAATTGTTCGTGGGCCTCGGGTCGATCTGGCGCTTCACGCAGACGGTGCTGCGAGCGGTGGATCGGCTTTCGCCGGGCGTGAGTCACTGAATGTGCCCTTAAGCGCCGGGTGCACGCGCCGCGCGCTTGGTTCGCCGCTCGAGCGGCGCTCGCCCAGCCGGACCCACGACGCGAGCCGAAGGTGGACCGTCCCCAGAACCTAACCGATGCTGAAGCGCGGCTCGTTGGGGTCCGCTTCGAGCGTCAGCGGTGCGCCGGTTTCTGCCGCGTAATCGTTCAGCAGGGCAGGGGTCTCGCGCAATGCGTCGAGCAGGCGCGGGCCTGCACGCAATGTCAGGCGCGCTCCAGGGCGGTGGCGCGCCTCGCGCGCGGCTTCTCTCAGCGCGGTCAGGGCCAGGGCCAGCGGCCCGGCCATCACCTCATGCAGCGGCGGATGGATACGCGCACGCTGCACCTCAATCAGCCCAAGACCGGTGAGGCCGATCAGCCGCGCGAGCGGGTCGAGTGCGGCGGCAAAAGCGGGCACCAGGGCGGCGCGCTGCTTGGCAGTGAGGCCGGCCGCATCGATCAGGATGGCGCCGGCGAGGTCGCGCAGCCGGATCTGGCGCGCCACTTCATCCAGCGCCGCAGCGTTCACCGCCGGCCCAAGCGGCCCCGAATCGATGTCGATGGCGACCAGCGCGGGGGTCGGGTGGATGGAGATGCTAGCGCCGCCGGGTAATGCGACGGTGGTGCTGCAGGCCTCCTCGAACGCCGTCTCGATCGCGTCATCGAACACCGGCGTTGCGCTGTAGAGCGCGCGCAGGCTGGCGGCGAGGGCCAAGCTATCGGTGCGGATCTTCGCTTGGTGTCGCGTGGCCAGCCGTGCCGCCGGGTGCGGCGCGCGCCACAGCAACGCCGGCGCGGTTCCGTTGAGGCGGGCTTCTTCCTCCGTGACGCGCGCGGTCAGGCGTGGCCCCTTGCTGCCCTGCGCCGCGCGGGTGATGCGCAGTGGCAGCAGCATCCCTTCCGAGCGCGCGGACTTCTCCAAGTGCTTGGCCTCGCTGTCCGGCAGGAAGCCGGTGGCCCCCTCGGGCAGCGCGCAAAAACTGCCGGCGAGCGGCGCCGCATGGGTCAGGATGCGCGCGAGCACCAAGTCTCCGACGCCATCGGGGCTGTGCGGGCGATGGATGCGGAACTCCGCGGCGCGGCCACTCTCCAGCAGCGCGATGCGGTGCTCGCCGGGGGCGGCGCTGACCAGGATCTCGCGCTTCATGGCCGCAGCCATCCGGCGCCGCGCAGCAACTGCGCCGTCTCGAACAGCGGCAGGCCGACGACGTTGGAATGCGAGCCCGATAGGAACCGGCAGAAGGCTTCGGCGCTGCCCTGGATGGCATAGCCGCCGGCCTTGCCGCGCCATTCCTCGCCGGCGATGTAGTGCGCGATCTGCTGCCCGGTGAGGCGCTGGAAAGCCAGCGTCGTCTCCACCGCGCGCTTGAGGCGGCGACCATCGGGCAGCGCTAGCACCACGCCCGTGATCACGCGATGCCGGCGCCCGGACAGAAGGGTCAGGAAGCGCTCCGCCTCCGCCGCGTCAGCCGGCTTGCCGAGGATGCGACGGCCGACCGCCACCACCGTATCGGCGGCAAGCGTGAGCACATCCCGCGAGGCGACGGCTTCCGCCTTCGCCAGCGCCAAGCGCGCGGCCAGAAGGCGCGGCAGCTCGGCAGGGCGAGGGGTTTCGTCGATGTCGGTGGCGGCGATCCGGTCCGGGACGATGCCGAGGCGCGCGAGCAATTCCAGGCGGCGCGGGCTCGCCGAGGCGAGCACCAGCGGCAGTCGCGTCACTTGAAGCGGAAGGTGATGCGGCCCTTGCTGAGGTCGTACGGCGTCATTTCCACGTTCACGCGGTCACCGGCGAGCACGCGGATGCGGTTCTTGCGCATCTTCCCGGAGGTATGGGCAAGCAGCATGTGCTCGTTGTCGAGCTTGACGCGGAACATGGCATTCGGGAGGAGTTCAACGACTTGGCCGCTGAATTCAATCATATCTTCTTTTGACATCGGTCCTCGTGGTTTGGAACGGGCGGAACATGCTCGCGCGACGCGGCAGGGTCAAGCAAAGCGTCAGCGCGACTGATGTCGCGATGCGCAAATACTCGGGTTGTGTGCTTCAGTACGGGGGCAAACCCGCGCGAAATCAGGCGCGGCGGGGGGTGCCCATCGCGGCGAGAAGCGCACGGAACGCGGTGACCGCGGCTTCGGCATCCAGATGAGGGTCGGTGTCCAGGCCCTGCTTTTCGCTCACGCTGCGGCGGGTGACCTGCCAGCCGCCCTCATTGTCGTCCTCGCGCGCGATCCACGCGATCATCGCGATCCCGGTCCCGCGGCGGTGCGACAAATAGCGGAACACCTTCACGGCGCGATTGCGCTGGTCGCCGCCGACCTTGGGCGTACCATCAGCGGCCACCAGCTTGTGCGGCGCCGAGGTCTGCGGCGGGGGCGACAGGTCGAATTCGAGCGCGAGAGCCGCCGCGGCCTCGGTGAGGGCTGCGATCGCGCGGGTGGTGGCGGTCTCGACCTTCGGGCCGGCGGCGCGGAAGCCGGGGCGTGGCGGCAACGCGGCAAGCGCAACCTTTACAGCCTCCTGCATGGCTGAGGCGGCATCATGAAACTTCGAACGCCTCGTGTCGTCAAGGATGCGTTCGGCATTCTGGGCAAGGGTTTCGAGTTCCTTGCGGCTCTTCGTGGAAATATCCATTAGCTCATATTCACCATGATCGTCTTCTTATGCGTAAAGTGCTCGAGCATGGCTTCAAGCGATGCTTCCTTGCCGAGACCGCTCGACTTCACGCCCCCATAGCTGAGATTGGCCTGAACCACCAAATTCTGGTTGATCTGGACAAGCCCGGCTTCAAGGCGATGGGCGAGATCGAGGCCAACCTTTAAGTTGTTCGTCCACAGGCTCGCCGCAAGGCCGTACTCGCTGTCATTGGCCTCCGCGAGCACGATTTCCGCATCGTCGAAGGGCTGGACCACGGTCACCGGGCCAAAGATCTCCTCCCGCACCAGGCGCGACTCGCCGGTGAGGCCGGTGAAGATGACCGGCTGGATGAACAAACCCTTCTTGAGCGCCGGGTCGGTTGGCATCGCGGAGCAGACCAGCGCGGTGGCGCCCGGCGTCGCGGTACCCTCGGCGATGTAGGCGCGCACCTTCTCCATCTGGCCGGGGCTCACGATGGTGCCGATATCGGTCGCCTCGTCGAGCGGGTCGCCCATGACCATTTTGTCGACGGCCTCCTTCATCGCCGCCACGAAGCGGTCGAAGATCGGGCGTTCGACGTAGATGCGGCTGGCTGCGGTGCAGCTCTGCCCCTGGCGGGTGAAGCGCATCGAAGTGATGGCGCCGGCCACCGTCTTGTCGAAGTTGCAGTCCGCGAAGACGATCATCGGCGACTTGCCGCCGAGCTCCAGGGTCAGCGGGATCAGCTTCTCGGCGACCGTGCGCGCCACGATCTTCCCCGTCTCGACGCTGCCGGTGAAGGTCACCTTGCGGATCAGGGGATGCTCGACCAGCGGAGCGCCGCAATCTGGCCCGAACCCCGAGAGCATGTTGAACACGCCAGGCGGCAGGATGCGGTTGAGCAGCTCGCAGATGCGCAGCACCGCCAGGGGCGCTTCCTCGGCCGATTTCACGACCACGGCGTTGCCGGCGACCAAGGCGGGCGCAATCTTCAGCGCCATCAGCAGCATCGGCACGTTCCACGGGATGATGGCGCCGACCACGCCGAGCGGCTCGCGCACGGTCACGCTGAGTACATCCGGGGCGAAGGGGACGCTCTCGCCCTTCAGCTCGCCGCCGAGGCCGCCGAAGAACTCAAAGATATCAGCCACGACATTGGCCTCGACGCGGCTTTCGGTGCGCAGCGCCTTGCCGGTCTCGAGCGCAATCAGCCGTCCCAGCTCATCGGCGTGGGCCTTGAGGAGGGCCGCGCATTGATAGACCAGCGCGCCGCGCTTGCGGGCGGGCACCTTGGCCCAGAGCTTCTGCGCGACTGACGCATTCTGGACGGCCGCATCGACGTCCGCGGCATCGCCGAGCGCGGCGGTCGCCACCTCGGCGCCGGTCGCCGGGTTCACGACCGGAAAGGTCTTGCCGCTGCGCGACGGCACAAATCGGCCGCCAATCAGGTGGACGCCGGATAGCGCGATGGCCAGCGCGAAGGGGTCGGAGCTTGGCGCATCCGGGGTGGAACGGGGTGTGTCGAGCATGGATGGTCCTCCCATGGAATTGAGGCGGACCATGCGTCCGGGCGAGGCTCGGGGCAAGCGGCGCCGGGCGCCTAACGCGCCGCGCCGTGTGGTTTGATCGCGATATGCCCCTGCGGATAGTCGAGCATGAGTTGGCGTCGCTGGGCCGAATTCGACCACTCCCCATAGGCGGTGAAGGCCTTGGCGGTGTCGTGGGCCACGAAAATGCGCGGCGCCTTCGCGTCGAAGAGCTGCGGCAGCATGACCCGACGGAAGAAATACATCGCCTCGACCTTCTCGGACTGGGCGATGAGCGCCGCGACGAAGGTCCCGTGGCCGGAGATGATGCGCCGCGCGCCGAAGATGATCGCGGTATCCTCCCGCACCGTGCCGCTCTGCATGGTGCACGGAATACCCGCTGGCGCGAGATGAGCCTCGAGCGCCGGGATGCAGGGGTTCCGCAGGTCCTCATGTACCAGGATGACGCGCTCGACGGGGTGTTGCGACGCTGCGTGTTCCAGGCAGGCGATGTAGTAGGCGAGCGGTGGCTGCACATAGCCGGCATGGCCGCCAAGGCCCTCGGCCGCGAAGATGTCGCCGGAACGGATATGGACCATCACGGTGCCGGCATCGAGCACACCGTCCTCAAGCCCCGGCAGCAGGATCGGCCGAATGGCCTCGCGCAGGATGGTGGCGAGCCGCTTCTGATCCCGCTCCACCGCGCGCGGAACATAGTGGCCGTAGAAGAAGCGCGACATCATCAGGAAGGCGTTTTCAC
>JAQGHV010000204.1 GCA_028288785.1 Rhodospirillales bacterium
CGCGGTGCTTCGGCGCGCGTCGGGGAGCGTCCCGCGACCGAACTCGGTCCCGTTTGCGGTAAGCACCACGCTGCGCTGCAGCGTCCAGACCGATGTCTTCACAGCCTCGACGCGGCCGCCGATCACCCACGGGTGCACCCCCGCGGGGCGATGCAACGTTCTAGGAACTCGCGAACTCCGCATTGGGGCGCGTCTGCCCCAGGCATGCCGAAAGGCTCACGCCGGTCAGGGCAAGCAGGCTCAGCCGTTTAACGAAATAACCGCAATTCATGGTATTGTCCCTAGATTGACGCATGTCACTTAGTTGTGACTCTGGCATCGAGTAGCGTAATTCGTGTCGATTTTGCAACTCTCGGGCAAAAAAGGACCGCGCCGAACAAGGCTGTGGAGCCCGGCAGCCGTACAGCCGCCCGCGACGCTTGACCCAGCGGCGCTGCCCCGCGCACAAGCCCGCAACCGAATCGCTGGATAGTCCATGACCGAGACGCCGTTCGACCCGATGGAACAACTCGCCGGCGCGCTGCCCTTCCTGAAGCGCTACGATGACCAGATCGTCGTCGTGAAATACGGCGGGCACGCGATGGGCGACGAGGCCGGTGCCCTGCGCTTTGGCCGCGACATCGCGTTGCTCGAGCAGGTCGGCGTCAACCCGGTCGTCGTCCACGGCGGCGGGCCGCAGATCAACGCGATGCTGAAGCGGCTGAACGTCCAGTCGAACTTCGTCCAGGGCCTGCGTGTGACCGACGCCCAAATGGTCGATGTAGTCGAAATGGTCCTGGCCGGCACAGTGAACAAGCAGGTTGCCGCGGCCATCACTCGCGCCGGCGTCACCGCGGTGGGCATTTCGGGCAAGGATGGCGACCTGATCCGTGCGCGGAAGCTGGTGCGTACCGTCCGGGACCCGGGCTCGAACATCGAGCGCGTGCTGGACCTTGGCTTCGTCGGTGAACCCGAGAGCGTCAATCCGCGCGTCCTGCGACTGCTCATCGGCGCCGACATCGTGCCGGTCGTGGCACCCGTAGGCGTGGGTGCCGATGGCCACACCTACAACATCAACGCCGATACGGTGGCCGGTGCCGTCGCCGGCGCGCTCGAGGCGGAGCGCCTGCTGATGCTCACCGATGTCGCCGGCGTTCTCGGCGTCGACGGCAAGTTGATCCCCGAGATGACGGTTGCGGAAGTTCGCGCTGGCATCGAGGCCGGCTGGATTTCCGGCGGCATGATCCCGAAGGTCGAGACCTGCATCTATGCGGTCGAGCGCGGCGTCAAAGGCGCGGTGATCCTGGATGGCCGTGTATCGCATGCGGTCCTGCGGGAGCTGTTCACCAGTGAGGGTTCGGGCACGCTGATCCGCCCCTGAACCTGGCTCCGGTGCGCGCCGCAACGCCTCGTTGACAAGCACGGCTCGCCGACAGCACACCCTTCGACGCTCCCTGAACACGCAGGATTCGCTCATGTCCGAGACCGCCCAACTCCAGCTGCGTATCGAGGCTCTCTGGGCGAAGCGCGATGGGCTTTCCCCGGCCACGGGAGGTGCCGAGCGCGCCGATATCGAAGCAGCGCTTGAGCTCATGGATAGCGGCCGCGCCCGCGTCGCGGAGCCGGACGGGCAGGGCGGCTGGCGAGTGAACCAGTGGTTGAAGCAGGCGGTGCTGATGAGCTTCCGCCTCACCGATTCCGCACCAATGGACACCGCCTCCGGCGCCTACGACAAGGTGCCGTTGAAGTTCGCAGATTGGGGCGAGAACCGATTCCGCGAAGCCGGTTTCCGCGCGGTTCCCGGCGCCGTCGTGCGCCGTTCCGCCTTTATCGGCCGCAACGTGGTGCTGATGCCCTCCTTCGTGAACCTCGGCGCCTATGTCGATGAGGGGACCATGGTCGATACCTGGGCCACCGTCGGCTCCTGCGCGCAGATCGGGAAGAACGTGCATCTCTCCGGCGGCGTCGGCATCGGCGGCGTGCTCGAGCCGCTGCAAGCCAACCCGGTGGTCATCGAGGATGACTGCTTCATCGGCGCGCGATCCGAAGTGGTCGAGGGCGTCATCGTCGAGCGCGGATCGGTGCTCTCGATGGGCGTGTTCCTCAGCTCCAGCACCAAGATCATCGACCGCAGCACCGGCGAGATCTTCATCGGGCGCGTGCCCGCCTATTCGGTGGTCGTGCCTGGCAGCCTGCCCGGCAAGTCGCTGCCCGATGGCTCGCCCGGCCCCTCGCTGTACTGCGCCGTCATTGTGAAGCGCGTCGATGCGCAGACCCGCGCCAAGACCGCCATCAACGAGTTGCTGCGTGACTGACAACACGCCCACCGATCCGATCCCGATCGCGCAGGCTCTGATCCGCTGCCGGAGCGTGACGCCCATTGAAGGCGGCGCGCTGACTGTCCTTGAAGACCTGCTTCGCCCACTGGGCTTTACCTGTACCAGGCTCCGTTTCGGTCCTCCCGATGCCCCGGTTGAGAACCTGTTTGCCCGCCTCGGCACTGGCGCGCCCCATTTCTGCTACGCCGGCCACACGGATGTCGTCCCGCCCGGCGAGCGCGGCTGGACCGACGACCCGTTCTCCGGAGAGATCCGCGACGGGCTGCTCTACGGGCGCGGCGCCTGCGACATGAAGGGGGGCATCGCCGCCTTCATGGCCGGCCTTACCGATTTCCTCCGCTCCAACCCGAAGCCGCGCGGCAGCATCAGCCTGCTGATCACCGGGGATGAGGAGGGGCCATCCATCGATGGCACCAAAAAAGTCCTCGAATGGATGCAGGCCAACGGGCAGGTCCCCGATATGGCGCTTGTGGGCGAACCTACGTCGCAGGTGACGCTCGGCGACACGCTGAAGATCGGCCGGCGCGGTTCGATGACTGCGCGCATCACCGTGCATGGAATCCAGGGTCACAGCGCCTATCCGCAGAAGGCGGACAACCCCATCCACCGGATGATCCGAGTGCTGGGCCGACTGACGGCCGAGCCGCTCGACGCTGGCAGCGACTGGTTCGAACCCTCGACCCTGCAGGTGACCGGCTTCGACGTTGGGAATACCGCCTCGAACGTGATCCCCGCAGAGGCGCGCGCCATGCTCAGCATCCGCTTCAACGACCTGCATACCAGCGCGGATGTTCGCGCCCGCATCGCCGCCGCACTCGATGCGGAGGCCGCCCGCGCTGATCTCGCCATCTCGGTCTCGGGCGAGAGCTTCTTGACGCAGAACGACAGCTACATCGAAGGCCTGCAACGCGCCATCCGGCGCACGACCGGCCGCGACGCCAAGCTCGACACCGGCGGCGGCACCTCCGACGCACGCTTCATTGCACGCTATTGCCCCGTGGCGGAGCTCGGTGCCGTCGGCGCCACGATGCACCAGGTCAATGAACACGCGCCGGTTGCGGAGCTGCGCGACCTCGCCAGCCTCTACCGAACTGTCCTCGAAGAACTCCTCCCGTGACCGCGCTTTCAACCGGCATCGTCATCGGTGCCGGCCTGCGTGGCGCCGCACACCTCGCGCGCGGCGACGCCGGCGGCCTGCGCTTCATGGAGACCACACCCGAAGGTGCTGCCCGCAGTTTTTGGGTGGCGGCGATCTGCCTGCCCCTCTTCCTCGCGCCCCGACTGCTCGACACGGACCTAGCGCCAGCCTCAAGCCACGGGATGGCCGCTGAAATCATCGGCTACGCGATGAGCTGGGCCGCGTTCCCCCTCTTTGCCCGCCACCTCGCCAGCAGCATCGGACGCGCCGACGCTTGGCCGCGCTACATCGCCGCGTGGAACTGGTCCAACG
Source organism: Rhodospirillales bacterium (assembly GCA_028288785.1). GTDB lineage: Bacteria > Pseudomonadota > Alphaproteobacteria > Acetobacterales > Acetobacteraceae > Plastoroseomonas. Next base: position 3,769 of record JAQGHV010000204.1, read on the forward strand.
CCATCCAGTATGCCCTGATGCTGGCGCTCACCATCCCGCCCCTGCTCGGCGTACCCCCTACGATCTCCGTCGCGATCTCGCTCGCCGTCCTCGGCTACAGCCTCTGGCTGAACTGGTTCGTCGCGCGCACCGCACTAGCCATCAAAGGCCGCAACGCCGCCGGCTTCGTGCTGCTGGACATGGCGCTGAGCCTGCTCATCGCGCGGGTGGTGATGATGCTCAGCGTGGGGTGAGTAAGTAGTCAGGGGCGGCGCTGCCCATCCGGGACAAACACACGCATGGCGCCCGGGGGCCAGCGGGCTGGTATTTAATTACTGGGTAAGGGTGGATCGCGCGGACGACGCTGAGGCACTACTATTCGAGCTGCTGGGGCTGTGTTGTTGCAGCACCCGCAAGAAAAGGAAGCTCAAGGTTGCGGAAGGCTATCCAAGTTTCTCATGAACTCCAGATTGGCTGGAGCACCGAGCACCGCCGAAGCCCTTCGCGATCCCCTCACCCGCCGTCCGCTCCGCGCCGCGCCCCCGAACGTAACGTATGATCAAAGCGGACCCATCCCGGCACCTGCGCGGCCAAATTGACCTCCCGCCATTTCGGATGCCGAGGCGGGCGCAGGAACTCCTGGAAGCGTGACTGTAGGGCCTCCACGAAACGGGCTACCTTGCGGTAGCGATCACTGCCCGGCGGCCAGGCATAGACTGCCATGACCGCGCCGACGGCGATCGTCTCCACCCCCTCGGATGGCACCAAATTCGGGTAGTCCGCCGTGGTCAGGGTTGCCGGGAGGTAGGTTTCCATCAAGTCGGACGCTGGGGCGATGGGGAGGAAGTGCAGCCCGCTATCGGCCCCGATGCCCACGAACAAACGCGCCGGCTTGCCCGCGACGAAGACCATCGCAGCGATTTCCCCGTTCCTCAGCTTGGTGAGGGCCACGTCCTGCACATCATTCGTTGTCCGCACCCGAACGCCGAGCGTGTCGAACAACAACGAAGCAGTCATCGCCGTGCCGCTGCCGACCAGATCGACGTTGACCGCTTGTCCTGCCAGGTCCTCCAGGCTGTTGATGTCTCGCCGCGCGAGTACGTGGATCTCCTCGTCGTAAAGCTTCGCCATGTACTGGATGAGGTTGTCGGCGCCTGGTACCAGGCGAGTGCGGCGCGCGAAGGCGAGGGCGTCGGATTGTACGATGCCAATATCCACCCCGCGCAGCAGCACGATGTCCTGGATGTTCTGCAGCGATCCCTTGCCGATCATCGCGATCACGCGAAGCGCGTTACCGTTGTCCAGCACAGCAGCTAGGTCGGCCGCGATCCGGATATAAGTGCCATCGACCCCGCCGGCGATGACGCCGACCGTGCCGGCATTGGCTTCGTTGACGCGTTGAGCAAGTAGAGGGGAAGGCGCTTGGCCGAAGGCGGGGCTGACGTCAGTGGCGGCGATCGCCACGCCCCCCAAAAGCATTCGGCGAGCGATGGCGGTGAGCGGCGGTATCATCGTTCGGCCTCCAGGGTGGCGATGCGGGGAGCGGCCTCGGTCATCCCGAGTTCAAGCGCGCGGCGATACCAGGTGAGCGCGGCGGTGCGATCGGGGGGCAGGCCCATGACCCCGCGCTCTGCCAGCACCTGCGGATCAAAGGTTTCGGCCATGGCCAGCGCGGCTGCGCCACTGCCGGAGAGCGCCGCTCGTTCCAGGAAACGCCGCGCGCCCGATATGTCCCCAAGTGCCACCAACGCCTCGCCGCGGCGGCGCGCAGCTTCGACGGCCGATGAGCTCATCGTGGGCGCCGGGCGCGTGGCGGCCGGCAACGGCGGTGCAGCTGGTGCCGGCGCAGGCACTGGCGACGTGCGGATGGCAGCCGGAGCAGCGGGCGGCCCAGCGACAGGGGGCGCAGCGACGGGAGGCGGCGTGACAGCGACGGGCGACTCAGCGACAGGGGGTGCAGCCGCGGTCGGCGCCATGGCAGGGGGCGCCGGCGCGCCCGATGCTGCGGCGTCCGGCGGCGTGGACGGTGGCGCGATCGCGGGTGGTGCTGTTGCTGGCGCCGAATTAGGGGGAGCTAGCGCATTCACCACCTCGTGCGGGGACTGGAGCGGCGCTGCCGGCTCAGTCGTGCCGTCAGCGGCAACATCCTCTGGCAGCGGCTTGGCACCTGATGCAGCCTCCCGCGGAAGCGGTTCCGTCCAGAAGGGAATACCTTCGACCGGGTCAGCTTCGGGAACCGGTTCCAGCCTGTCGCCGATCGGCACGCCGCCTCGTTCGGTCGGTGGCGGCTCCGTCTCAGCCGGCACTGTTTCAGGGGCTGGTGTGATCCGTCCGACGCCGGCCGCGGGTGTGGGCGGGGTCCTAATAGAAGCCCCATCGGTCAGCACCGGTTCGATGCTGCCGGCGGTCGGCACAGGCGGTGGAGGAGCTGATAATTGGGCGGCCTGAGCTTCGCTAGGTCCTGGTAACGCCGGAACGGGGCCAGGATGAGGAACCATGGGCTCAGTTGAAGCACCCGTCTCACCGTACCGCTGCGGCGAGGGCCCGGCTGGCACCGGCTCGGTGACCGACCCCTGCGCGAGTGTAGCCAGTGCGGAGGCCTGCACAGCTGGAAGCGTGGTAACGGCGGCCGGGACCGGCAACTCGTCCGCAGACTCGGCAGCCACGGCCGCTGCCACGACGGCGGAAGACCCAGAGGCCGGCACTGGCTCGGTAGTAACAGAAGCCTGATGAAGGGCTGGCGAGGTCGCGGTTTCGACGGGTGCCGACGCGGGTACATCCGGCGTGTTCGCGAGCAGAAAAAGCGAGGCGGACGCGACGACTCCGGCAGCGGCTACTCCGATCCAGGCCCTGGACCCAAGCACTGAGCCCCTCTCCGGTCGCAACGGGGAGGCAGGCGTGACAGGCGCAACGCTGCCCGAAGGCCCTGGATGAGGTGAGAGCGCTTCCGATTCCGCGACGACGAGCTGCCCCGGCGGTAAGTCGCGGGTCGGTCCGAATCCCGGGATAGGAAGCTCCGTCGGCCCTATCGACTCGAGTTTTCCTGGCACTGGCTCTAGCGACGGTGCCGCGGCAGGGAGCGGTGTGGCTGCTACGGGCGTTTGTATGGCGTTGCGACCAGGCGTGAGCTGTGCGCGCTTGGCGTTCTCGCCAGCTTGATCCACCTCGCCCGTGAACGGCTTCAGCAAAATGAAGGCGTCGGCGAGACGTTCCTTTAGCTCGGGTAGATCTTCAGGCAGCTCGGGTACATCTTCAGGGCGTATTTGGCGGCGGTTCATCTCAAGGTCGCCGGATATGGGACGCGCGAGACCGGCCTTTGCCGAATTCCGAATGAATAGGTCGGTGGAGCGCGCCGCGGACGCCTCGGGCAAGGTGGTGTCTGGCGCTTCCTGTGTCTTGATCTGGTTTGGTGATGGCTCATGCGCTGCTTCTGTAGAAGGCAGCGTTACGGCGGCGGCTACCGCAACTGCACCTGCAGGTCCGGGCGCCAGCAAGGCCTCAACTTCGTCCTCCCAAGGTTCATCGGCTTCAACCGTGAGCGGCTCCAGGCGATGGAAAGCTTCGGCGAGGAGCTTCTCGAGTTCGGGCACATCGCTCGGACGTATCTGGCGGTGAATGAGGGGAAGGTTCCCGGGAAAGCGGTTGGAGAAGTCGGCTTCAGCCAGCCGTGTACGGAAGACGTCAATAGCAGTCGGCGTCCATGCCGGATCGATCTCAAGCAACGCGACACCAAAACAAGATCGAATCAAAACAATTGGAAGAGATTTTCCATCAACATCGCAATTCGTTAACAATCTCCAACCATTTCCGAGGCGGTCGGCCGAGAACGCGCCGGGCTTCGGCGCCCGCCCATCCTCTGGCACTGTACACGGACGCGTGCGCTGTTCGTTCAAATCCGCCTCTCGAACGATTGCGAAGAGTAAAACACCGACCAGACTCTGATACGAGTAACCGACTTCAGTGTCGATAATTTACGACGCGGTTGGGTGCTGATGTTACCTCACAGATCGATGATGAAAGTCTGGTTGTAGTAATGCGATCTCTTGTTGGCACAGGAGAGAAGAGGATCGACAATGGTGTCTCTTCTTGCATGGAGGGTCCGTCGGCAGGCGACAAGAACTTCCAGATGGCCACGTTCACACGCACAAGTTGTAGTGTGTCGTCGAACTATCTATCGGGGTTGTGGAGCGGTGCTTGCTGCCCGAGTAATGCGCGTAATCCTGGGCCATCAATCGGTTTGAAACGGCTGCCATCAGGACGAACGATCCAATGGTTAGTCCACGTAGTACCATCCACGGACGACGCCGCCCTGTGTCGGAGCGATCTCAAAGCCGAAGACCAGCTGGCTAAAATTCAGGAGCCCCACGACGCTGCGCCATCAAGACCAGTCCCCCTTTCGTCCCCACGTTCGCCATCCGCGGGGCAACGCCATCGCACCAGGGCGACGTGCAGGCCTCACCGGCCGGCAAAGTGACAGGACGATCAAGCGACGGGAGCCTTACCTTCCGCCTGAGGCTGATAAAGGATACTTCAGAAATAATCAGAAGAGCTCAGCGCCTCTTTTTGGCGTGCGGCCTGTCGCGGCGCCATGCCGAAGCTTAAGCCCCGCCGTCACCTTGACCTCTGTTCGGTGCTGAGCGCGCTGATCAAGCGCGCTAGCATTCACCCGACACCTCGCGGTGCCCGCCCGGATCACCGTCGAAGAACACCTGGCGCAGAGGCTTACCCTGCTCAGCCCGATCGACCACCGAAGGCCGCGAGGCTATCGCGGTAGCCGCCGAACTGGCGGTGAAAGAGCACCAGGGGCAGCGCCCCCGGCCTTGCTTCTCCTCAACCCTACGCCGTGCGGTCGCCACCCCCGCCCGAGAGTGCGGCTTGTGCTGCCGCCAGGCGTGCCACGGGGACGCGGTAGGGGGAGCAGGACACGTAGTCGAGCCCGACACTTTCGCAGAAATGGATGGAGGCCGGGTCGCCACCATGTTCGCCGCAGATGCCCAGCTTGAGGTCCGGTTTGACGCTGCGCCCGCGTTCGGCGGCGATGCGGACGAGAGCTCCGACGCCTTCGACATCGATCGAGACGAAGGGGTCTTTGGCGAAGATTCCCTTCTCGATGTAGTGCTGCAGGAACTTGCCGGCGTCGTCGCGTGACAGGCCGAACACCGTCTGGGTGAGGTCGTTGGTGCCGAAGCTGAAGAAGTCACCGGCTTCGGCGATGTGGTCGGCGGTGAGTGCGGCGCGCGGCAGCTCGATCATGGTGCCGACCTGGTAGACCAGGTGGTAGTTCGTCTCGGCAAAGACTTCCTGCGCGATCTTGTCGACGATGGCGCGAGTGATCTCCAGCTCGCGGCGCGTCGCGACGAGGGGGATCATGATTTCGGGAACCGGAGCCGCGCCGGTTTCCTGAACGGTCATGACGGCGGCCTCGAAGATGGCGCGCGCCTGCATTTCGTAGATCTCAGGGTAGGTGATGCCGAGGCGGCAGCCGCGATGGCCGAGCATCGGGTTCGCTTCAGAGAGTTCGGCGGCACGGCGCGCCATGGCCTCGGGGTCGGTGCCGAGGGAGCGGGCGACCTCGCCGATCTCGTGTTCGCCGTGCGGCAGGAATTCATGCAGCGGCGGGTCGAGCAGGCGGATGGTGACGGGCAGCCCGGCCATGATGCGGAACAGCTTGACGAAATCGTCACGCTGGAACGGCAGCAGGCGCGCGAGCGCGATGCGCCGGCCATGCTCGCTCTCGGCCATGATCATCTGGCGCACCGCGCCGATGCGCTCGGGGTCGAAGAACATGTGCTCGGTGCGGCAGAGCCCGATGCCTTCGGCGCCGAACTTGCGCGCGGTATCCGCGTCGAGCGGCGTCTCGGCGTTGGCGCGGACCTTCATGCGGCGGACCTTGTCGGCCCATTCCATGAGGGTCGCGAAGTCACCCGACAGCTGCGGCTCGATCATGGCGACGGTGCCGGGGAAGACCTCGCCGGTGGCGCCATCGAGGGTGATGGTCTCCCCGGCGCGAAGGATGCGGCCGCCGGCGGTGAGCGCCTGAGACGCGTAGTCCACCGTGACGGAGCCGGCACCGGCGACGCAGGGGCGCCCCATGCCACGTGCGACGACCGCGGCGTGGCTGGTCATGCCGCCGCGCGTGGTCAGGATGCCCTTGGCGGCGTGCATGCCATGGATGTCCTCGGGCGAGGTCTCGATGCGCACGAGGATGACGCTTTCGCCCTTGGCCGCGCGAGCCTCGGCTTCGTCAGCCGAGAACACGATGACGCCGCAGGCCGCACCCGGCGAGGCCGGCAGGCCCTTGGCGATGGCAGTGCGCTTGGCCTTCGGGTCCAGGGTCGGGTGGAGAAGCTGGTCGAGTGCCGCCGGGTTCACGCGCTGGATGGCCTCGACCTCGCTGATCAGGCCCTCGCGCGCCATGTCGACGGCGATCTTGAGCGAGGCCGCGGCGGTACGCTTTCCGTTGCGCGTCTGCAGCATGTACAGCTTGTTCTGCTGCACCGTGAACTCGATGTCCTGCATGTCGCGGTAGTGCTTCTCGAGCGTCGCGCGGACGGCGACGAGCTCCGCGTACGCGGCTGGCATCGCGGCTTCCATGCTGCGCTCGCCGGGCTTGGCGCGGGCCTCGCTCATCGGCTGCGGGGTGCGGATGCCGGCCACGACATCCTCGCCCTGCGCGTTGATCAGGTATTCGCCGTAGAAGATGTCCTCGCCGGTCGAGGGGTCGCGGGTGAAGCAGACGCCGGTCGCGCAATCTTCGCCCATGTTGCCGAACACCATGGCTTGCACGTTGACCGCGGTGCCCCAGCCGGCGGGGATGTCGTGGATGCGGCGGTAGGTCGCGGCGCGCTGGTTCATCCAGCTGCCGAACACGGCCCCGATCGCGCCCCAGAGCTGCGCCTGCGGGTCCTGCGGGAAGGGGCGGCTGGTGACCTCCTCCACCATGTCCTTGTAGCCCGCGACGACCCGGTGCCAGTCCTGCGCGGTGAGATCGGTGTCTTCCGACACGTTGGCGTCGAGCTTGGCGTTCTCGATGATTTCCTCGAAGCGGTGATGGTCCACGCCGAGCACCACGGAGCCGTACATCTGGATGAAGCGGCGATAGCTGTCCCAGGCGAAACGCGCATCGCCGGAGGCGGCGACGAGCCCCTCCACGGTCGCGTCGTTCAGGCCGAGGTTGAGGACGGTGTCCATCATGCCCGGCATGGAAACGCGCGCGCCGGAGCGGACGGAGACGAGCAGCGGCTTGTGGTGATCACCGAACTTGTTGCCGACGGCCGCCTCGATGCGGGCCAGGGCCTCGGCCACTTCCTCGCGCAGGCCGGCGGGATATTCCTGGCCGTTGTCGTAGTAGGCGGTGCAGACCTCGGTGGTGATGGTGAAGCCGGGGGGCACGGGCAGGCCGATGCTGGCCATCTCCGCGAGGTTGGCACCCTTGCCGCCGAGGAGGTCGCGCAGCGCGGCGTTGCCCTCGTTGCGGCCGGCGCCGAACCCATAGACCCATTTGCTCATCGCAGCGTTCCTTAGCCTTCGATTTTCGAGAAATCCGCGACCTCATCCAGCACGGCGCGCAGACCAGACAGCAACTGCAGGCGGTTATGGCGAATTTCGTTGTCGGAATGGTTGACGATCACGTGCTCGAAGAAAGCGTCCAGAGGCGTTCTTAGTTGCGCCATGGCGGTCATCGCGCCGGCGAAATCTTCGGATGCCAGGGTTGCGGTCACCGCATTGCGTGCGGTGGCGAGCGCTTCGGCGAGGGCGCGCTCCTGTTCCGGGGCGCCTTCGCTGGCGGTGAAGCCGGGCGGGAAGGGGGCGCCTTCCTTCTTTTCCTCGATGCGCAGGATGTTCTGCGCCCGCTTGGCGGCGGCGAGGAGATTGGTGCCGGCATCGGTCTCGAGGAAGGCGCGCACGGCCTCGGTGCGCGCGAGCAGGCGAACGAGATCGTCATCGGCGCCGGCCGCGAAGACGGCGGCGAGGATGTCGTGCCGGGCACCCTCGGCGCGGAGCTGAACGCGAAGTCGGTCGGCGAGGAAGTCGAGGAGTTCGCGCTGGAGAGCCTCGGCGGAAAGGATGCCCCGTTCGGCACGAACCTGCGGCCATGCAGATATTGATGCGACGACAACTCTCTCAATGCGCGCGGGATCCGGGGTCATGGAAAGCTGATTGGGGACCGTCTGGTCGCGGCGGCGCAGCAACTCAGCGGCAACGTATTCATTTCGTGGATTGTGGTCTGATGCCTCATAGGCGTCCAGAATGATCCTCCGAAGGCTGAGGCGCAGTGTATTCTCGCGGATGAGACGGATCACGCCAAGGCCTGCTCGGCGAAGCGCATAGGGATCGCCGGACCCGGTTGGCTTCTCTCCGTGGCGGAAGAAGGCGACAAGCTGGTCGACCTTGTCTGCAAGCGCCAGGGCTATGGAGATGGGCTCCGAGGGAACGGCATCGCCCGGCCCGAGCGGACGGTAGTGTGTGCCGACGGCTTCGGCTACCTGTGCATTTTCACCATCCGCCAGCGCGTAGTATCGGCCCATCACGCCTTGCAATTCAGGGAACTCGCCGACCATGCCGGAAGCGAGGTCGGCCTTGGCGAGTTTCGCGGCGCGCGCCGCCTGCGCGGCATCCGCGCCAATGCGCGTCGCGATCTCGGCGGCAAGCTCCTCCAGCCGCACCACCCGTTGACCCTGCGTCCCCAGCTTGGCGTGGAACACCACGGTATCCAGCTTGGGGAGGAAGCTCTCCAGCGTCTGCTTCCGGTCCTGGTCCCAGAAGAAACGTGCATCGCTCAACCGAGCCCGCAGCACACGCTCATTTCCCGCGATGATCGCGGCGCCGCCATCCTCGGCCGCAATGTTCGCCACCACACCAAACGCTGGTGCCGCCTCTCCACTGGGTGTGACCAGAGAGAAGTACTTCTGGTTCACCCGCATGGTCGTGCGCATGACCTCGGGCGGCAGGTCCATGAAGGCGTCGTCGATACGCCCCATCAGCGGCACCGGCCACTCCACCAGCCCGGCGACCTCCCACAACAGCCCGACATCCGGTACCACGGCAAACCCGCGCTCGGCGGCAAGGCGGGCAAGACCTTCCTCGATGATCCGGGCCCGCTCACCCGCATCCAGCACGACGGAGCGCTGCCGCAGCCCGGCTTCATACTGGGCGAAGCTGTGCACGGCGAAGGCACCCGGCGCCTGCACCCGATGGCCCTCGGTCAGATCGCCCGAGACGATGCCCGGCGCATCCTCACCAAGCACAAACGGCACCACGGCGCCGTCGAACACGCACAGCACCCGGCGCAGGGGCCGCACCCAGGGGAAGGCGCTGTTCCACCGCATCGACTTGGGCCAGGCCAGTTTTCGGATCAGCCCCGGCACCACGCGCGCGAGCCAGGCTGGCATGGGTTCCGCCGCCGTCTCCCGGCGCAGCACCCAGTAGTCGCCCTCGGCCACCAGCGCCTCGCGCGCGGCGCCGTGGCGCTTGAGGAAGCCGGCCATCGCAGCCTCGGGCGCGGAGAGACGCGGCCCGCGCTCCAACGCGGATTGGCCGGGCACCTCGCCCGCGAGCCCCGTTACAACAAGCGTGATCCGGCGCGGCCCCCAGAAGGCGCGCGCCTCGCCGCCGGCCAGCAGCGCCCCGGCGGCGGTGCGGAAGGAGGCACAGAACTCCTCGCCCGCCCGCGCCTGCATGCGCGCCGGGATCTCCTCGGAAAACAACTCGATCAGCAATTCGGGCATGGGCTAGAGGGCCGCCTTCACGTCGGTCAGGGGAAAGTCGGCGCCCTTGAACAGCAAGGGCTCGTTGCGCGATTGCGCCAGCGCATAGGCAAAACAGTCGCCCAGG
>JAQGHV010000237.1 GCA_028288785.1 Rhodospirillales bacterium
CCGGCCGCAAGCAGATCGCGGTCGAGGGAAAGCTCCGTGACGCCCCAGGGATGCGCGCGCAGGGGCGCGGCGCGCATCTGAACCAGGTGCTCCGCATACCGGTCGGCCTGTTGGAAGTGTTGCGAACGGAGGAACATGCCCTCCTGCCACACGACCTTGTCGTTCCACGCCATCCAGGCTTGTCCCCTTGCCTCACGTCACGCCGTGCGATCGATCCTAGATCAGATCATCCCAGGCTGCATCAGTCCGTGCGACGAAGATGGACGTCGCGCTTATTTCTTCGATGCCTGTTCATAGGCCCTGGCGAATTCCTTGCCGAAGGCGCTGTCGAAATCATCGTCGAACTGGTCGCTGACCTGCTGGTGAAGCTTTTTGTAGGCTTCCCAGTATTTTTTCTCCTTGCTGCCGAACAGGCCGCCGCTGGTGCCGTCGGAGCTTTCGATGACGGCCGGTGCCAGCTTTTCCAGCAGGGCGCGCGCGGCCGCCTGGGTGGCGGCGAGCGTGGCCACCTGATGGGCGGTGAGGTCGGCCACGGTCTCGGTGAGAGCGGCCACGCTTTTCTGCGGGCCGAGCTGGATCATGCCGGCAATCGCCTGCTCGTCGGAGGCGGAGAACTTCACCGGATTGTTCGCCCCGGCGCGCAGCATGGTCTGCTCGATACGGAACTCGCGCTTCACATCGGCCCGGGCGATGAGCAGCGCCCGCATGCCGCCGATCGCCGCGGCGAAGGCGGCGCCGAGGGATTGCAGCGTCTCCTCCGGGCTGGCGCGCAACGGCACCGAGCCGAGTCCGGCGCCAGCAAGGAACGCTGCTAGGCCGGCGGATGCGTCGCCGCCGCTGCCGGAGGGGACGAAGACCGGTGCCGCATTCGGCGGAGACTGTGAGGGCATCGGCACGGACGCCACGACAACAGGTGCGCCGGGCGGCGGCCCGCCATTCGCAACCGGCACATCCTCCCGAAAGGGATCCTGGTCATCACCGTGGAATTGCGTCATCGCCGGCGGCAATGCGCCAGCCGCGGGGGCGAAGGCGGACGCCGGCGGGCTTGGCGGCGCGCAGGCCGGCTGCGGCGGCATCGCGGCTGCCGGCAGACTGACAGCCGGCGGTGGCGCGAACGGGGCCGGGGGTGGTGCCGGTGCGAAGGATGCCGGTGCCGCTGGTGTCAGCGGCGACAGGCCGAAATCATCCGGGAAGGCGGGAATTGCCGGTGCGGCCGCGATCGGTGCGGGCGGCGGTGCCATTGGCGGAAGCGGTGCCATCATCGGCGCGGCCGGGGCGGGTGGACGCTGCACCGGCGCTGGTGCCGCGATGGGCGGCGCTCGCGGTGTCAGGTCGAGGTCCCAATCATCGGGCAGCGCCTTTGGCGGCGCGGTGGGTGCAGGCGGCGGCGGGCCCTGGTTCACTGGCGCCTTCGGCGAGATGTCCAAATCCCAGTCATCGGGAATACCGGAGACCTGCTGCATCGCACGCGGCGGCAGGAAGGCATCAGAGGTCGCCGAGCGATGGTCGGGCATCGCCTCGCTGGCGTAGGGATCGGCGCTCGGGGCGGCGAAGGGATCGTTGCCCGGGAAACCACCGGCATTTCCGGCCGCGGGCGCGCCACCAAAGCCGAAGCCGCCATTGCCCGAAGACGATTCCGGCCCGCTCGGAGCGAAAGGGTCGCCGGCGATGCGCGGCGCCATCGGGTCCTGCTGGCGTGTGGGCTGCGACGCCTGCTCCCAGCCCTGGGCTTCCCAGGCACCGCCGACTTCGCGGGCCGCGGGCTGCGCATTCCACTCCGCGCGAGGCGGCGCGGGCGTCTCCCAGCCAGGTGCGGCCTGCGACGCCATCGGCATGGCGTTGCCGCCCCTCCACTCGCCGGCGGCGGCCTGTTCGACGCGGACCTCGATCTCATAGGCGCCGAGCCGGATGCGGTCGCCATCGTTGAGGATCGCTGACTGATCGCGCCCGATCGGGGCCGTCGCATGGTTCACAAAGGTGCCGTTGGTCGAGGTGTCGCGCACCTCCCATCCGCCGGAGCGGAATTCCAGCACGCAATGCTGCTTCGACAGCAACCGGTCCGGATCGGCCAGCACCCAGTTGCATTCAGCGCCGCGCCCGAGCCGGTAATCCCCACCGGGCACGCGGCGCTGCTCCGGCACCACGCTATCCGGGCAGCGCAGCACGCTCAGCGTCAATTCCACAGATTCAGGCTCCTTTGCCCACCACGATGCCGAGCACGCGCCGCATTACGGCTCCTCCGGCTCGATCCGCCCGCTGCCCCCCGCGGCGATGGACCGCGCGGCGTCGATGAACTTGCGCAGGCGCTCGTCCTGACGTTCCACCGACACGCGCACGGACGCAAGCACGATGGCGCCCGCGACGGCCACCCCCGTCAAATGTTCACCGGGCGGCACGTCGGCCATGCCCTCCGGTGCCAAGCTGCCGCCGGACCAGAAGGCGCCCATCGCGGCCCAGGCCTCGGCGGATTTGAAGCTGGTCTTCTCGGCGATCTCGGCGGCTGCGCGGCGTGCGCGCTCCTCGGGCCGGCGCACCCACGCCTCGGCGGCGGCGAGCGAGGCCATGTCTTCGGGCTTCAGCGCCGGGTCAGGGATCGCGCGGGCGCACATGCACGCCCACCACACCGCTTCGCGCTTCGGCAGCGCATGGGCGACCAGGCGCGCCGCCTCGACCAGCTTGCCGGCCTCGATCAGCTGCTCAATGCCTTGCAGCGCGTCCTGGGCGCCGGCCAGCGCCTCCTCGCTTTCGGGTTCGAGTTCGAGCCGCGCCAGGATCGGCGGCAATGGTACGGAGAGCTTGGGAAGGGTCTGGCTCATCTCAATTGATCTTCACAATGCCGCCCTTGACGGTGAGCATGCCGCCCCCGTCAACCGTGCCCATTCCATCAGCCTTGACCGTGAACATCATGCCCTTGATCTCGATCCCCGACTGGCTGATCTCGATCGTGTTGCCACCCACCTTCAGCGTGATCTTCTGCATCGCCTCCAGCGTGTAGCTGCCAGCATCGACCTTCACCTTGCGATCGCCGGTGCCGACCTTGAGGGAGACGTCGCCCCTCACCTCCATCACCTGCTTGCCCTTTTCGACCTTGATAACCTGGTCTCCGTCTGTGACGGTCAGCCTCTGGTTACCCTTGATCTTTTCGGTCTGGTTGCCGGTCTCGACCGTATTATCCTGGTTGCCGGTGCGGATCGTGGTGGTGTGGTTGCCCTCGATGGTCGTTGCCTGCGTACCGGCATCGACCAGGAAGACGTCGTTTCCGTCGCGCACGGTGATCGTCCGGTCGTTCTTGACCTCTTCCTTGTGGTCGTGGCCCACATATTCCATGCGGTCGTTCTTGACGTTCTGCCGCTGGTCTTTCTGCGCTTGCAGGTAGACCTCCTCGGCGCCGATCTTGTCGTTGAACCGGATGATGTTGGCCTTCTTGGTGTGGTCCGACGTGGCGGCATCGGCCGCCGTCGGGCTCACGAAGCCATCGCCCGCCATGCCGCCCTCGGTCGAGCGCGACAGGAAGCCGGCCATCGTCTTCTGAGCCGGCAGTGGCCAGGGCGGCGGGCCATCCGCGTTGAACAGCGTGCCCACGATCACCGGCTTGTCGGGGTCCCCATCGACGAAACCAATGAGGACTTCGTCGCCAATCCGCGGCAGGAAGAAGCCGCCGCCCCAGGCACCGGCATAAGGTTGCACCATGCGGACACGGATCGAGGTGCCGCCCTGATACTGCTTCTTGCGGTCCCACAGGAAGCGCACCAGCACGCGTCCCTTGTCATCGGTGTCGATCTCGCCGGTGCCGACCACGATCGCCGACTGCAGGCCGGGCACCTGCGGGCGCGGCCGTGGGTTGGAGACGCGGAAGGTGCGATCGGCCGGGATCAGCGTCAGCGACGCCGAGTAGTGGAAGCTGCCACCGCCGGCGAGATGCGTGTCGTCATAGCTGCCATGGACGACCTCGGTGACCAGCCAGGTCTCCGCCGTCCCGCCGAGCTTGGCCGCGACCTTGAGCCGCGACCCGGCATGGATGCGCGGATCCTTGGTGGTGCAGGTCGCGACGATCGAGGCGGCTTCCAGCTGCTCCATGAACAGCTTGGCCGGGTCGATATCGGGGTGGCCATGGCTGCCGCCGGGCCAGAGGAACATCTCGAAGCTGTCGGCACCCTTGGTCGGCAGGACCGAGGTGCTCTGCTTGATGATCGGGGAGGATGACGGCGTGATGAGGTCGAAATCATGCGACACCACCTTGGCGGGCGGATGTTCGCTGCGCATCGACCATTCGGTCAGGCCATCGATGAATTCTTCCTCGCCACGGACCACCATGCTGGTGCCGTGCAGCGGATATTCGGCATTGGCGCCGGCGACGACCATCTCATGGCTGGACGCGGTCTGATCGAACCAGTAGGCGGCGCCAACCTCATCGAGCAGGCGCTGGCAGAAGTCGAGGTCGGACTCATTGTACTGGATCGTGTAGGGCCGCACCGCGGTCGGCACGCTGCCACCCCAGCGCACCGGCGTGGCGCCCCCCTCGCCGGTCAACTCCGTCACGATGTCCTTGGCGGACTTGTTCTGCCAAGCGCGGCAATCCGCGGTCCGCGAGAGCAGCCACCATTTCGGCACCGCTTCCAGCCGATACACCGACATCTCGGCATCGAGCTGCGCCACCTTGGCGAAGTTGCGGACCACGCCGCTGAATTCGCGCGTGAGGCCGCTATCCGTGACGGTGAACCCGACCACCTTTCCGATCAGGTCGGCCGGCTTGTGCCCATCCGAGTCGGCGATCATCTCCGCCTGGATCAGATAGGGACGCGACAGGGCTTCCTGCACCCGCACGCTCCGCAGGATCAGCGTATCGGCGCCGAGCGAGGTCGTGATCTTGAGCGAGCGGCCTTCCTGTGAGACAGGCATCCGTTATCCTCCTCGGCGCGCCCCGAGGGCGGCGCCAGGACCAATCTTAAACATTACGCTAGAGTATTCAATGACCCTTCCGGGATGGCGGTCTCGCCTCGCGATCTCGTCACCAGCGGAGGATGGCACGTGACGGCGCGCACTTCCATCGCGCACTCGCTTTTACGTGTGGAAAGGTTGCTCCGACGGCGTCAGACCGCGTGTCGGCCCGCCGCGAGCGTCATGAGCTGGCTGATCAATTCGTTCGGATCGAAGGGCTTGGCGAGCACGGGAGCTTCCGCATGACTTGGCGGGAGCCCATCGACGCCGTAGCCGGTGGCGACCAGGAAGGGCACGCCAAGCGCTGCAAGCCGGTCGGCCACCGGCGTCGCCATGTGACCGCACAGGTTCATATCCATCACCGCGGCATCCGGCGTCGACTCCAGCAGCAAGGCGAGCGCCTCCTCCACCGTCGCGGCGGGGCCGAGTACCGTGGCGCCGGCATCAAGCAACGCATCCTCGATGAGCATGGCGACAAGCTGCTCATCCTCGACGACAAGAATGGATTTCCCGCTCAGCGGTCCGGTCGCGGTCATGGCCTGTCCCTGGATGCGCCGGGCTCGATCGGCAGTGGCGGCGGTGGGAAGGTGATCTCGGCGCAGAGTCCGGCCGGATCGTAGCGCAGGGCGACCGACGCGCCGGGCCCCAGCTCACCGGCGAGACCGCGGCCGAGCAGGCGAGAGCCGAAGCCCTCCCGCCGCGGACGGTCCACCAGAGGGCCGCCGCTTTCGCGCCAGATCATGCGGGTGCCGCCTTCGGGCAGTGCTTCCCAGGTGAGCCGCGCCTGCCCGGTTCCGTTCAGCGCCAGCGCCCCATGCTCGACGGCGTTGGTGGCGAGCTCATGAAGCGCGAGTGCCAGCGCCAGCGCCTGACGGTGGCCGAGCCAGAGCGGCGGGCCCGCGACCACCATGCGCGGCGGCCTGCCGCCCCGCCATGGCGCCAGCACGGCGGCGGTCAGCGCTTCCATCGGCGCGCCGGTCCACGCGCTCGCGGTCAGCAGGTCGTGGCCCTGGGCGAGGGCCCGCAGCCGCGCCGTGAAGGTCGCGACGAAGCCGCCGATGTCGCCGCCGGCGCCAGCATTGCGTGCGGTCTGCTGGGCGATCGACTGCACCGTCGCCAGCGTGTTTTTCACCCGGTGATTGAGCTCCGCGATCAGCAGGGCCTGGCGTGCCTCCGCCCCCTTCCGCAGCGTCGCGTCATGCGTGAGGCGGCCGATGCGAGATGTGCCCGCCTTTGCGCCCCCGGGCTTCTCGCCGATCGGAAAGGCGATGTCGCGGATCCAGATGACCGCTCCATCAGCGCGGCGCAGCCGGTATTCCACCGTCGCGTGGCGGCCGGACGCGGCCGCTTCCATCGCCTCGCGCAGTCGGGGGCGGTCGTCGGGGAAAATCGCCGCCATCCAGGCTCCTGGATCGTTGGCGAGGCGCTCGGCCGGCAGGCCCGAGAGCGCCGCCGCGGCCGGGCCGACATAGACCGGCGCCGCGAAATCCGGGTCATGGATCCACACCGCGTCGGGGCTCGCTTCGGCGAATTGGCGGAAGCGCACCTCCGAGGCGGCGAGTGCGGTCGCCGCCGCCTCGGCATCGCCGCGGGCGACGGCCTCGGAACTCACCTGCTCGCCGAGCGCACGGATCGCGGCATATTCATTGCCGACCTCGACGATCACGCAGACCGCCCCGGTGATGGCCTCGTCGCCCTGGGAGGCGCGAACCGGCCTTGCCATAGAGCGGAGCCAGACGAGGCGGCCATCGGCCCGTCGCAGGCGGTAATCCCCCACCTCCGGGCGCCCGGTGCGAAGCGTGCGGGCCAATGGCAGGTCGGCCGCCGCTATGCGCTTGCCCTCGGCATCGCTCGCCTGCCAGTCCGTGGTCTCCTTGCCGACATGGCCGTCGAGATCGACCGCAACGCCGCTCATCTCGGAAATCCGGGCGTTGAGATAGAGCACCCGACCCGAGGGCGCCTCGACGAGCACGACGCCCACCGGCAGATGGTCCAGCAAGCGCCGGAAGGCGGCCTCGTTCGACACGACCGCGGACTGGCGGGCACCCCGCTCCAGCGCGGATGCGTGCAGCGCCGCCGCCACGCGGTCTATTTGACGAATGCCGCTCGGCTCCTGGCGGAGCAGGTCGCGCTCCTGGCCGTTGGCCGCCGCGAGCCGCGCCAGCTTCGCCAAGGGCCGCACGATCCGCCGCGAGCCCCAGATCCAGATGCCGAGCGGCAGCACGAGCGTGAGCGTGGCGCTTGTGGCCAGCAGCGGCCAGACCGCGGCGAACAGTTCGGCATCCTCCCTGCCTGCGGGCACCGCGACGGCCACGGTCCAGCCGGTTGCGACCACCCGCTGCCAGGAGATGTCGTAGAGCTCGCCATCCTCCGCGGTGGTTCGCCGCCGGCCCTGCGGGGCGCCGGCAACCAGGAATCGGTTCCGTTCGTGGAGAAGCTGGCCGATGCGGTCGGAGACCGGCAGCCGGCTGAGGATCCGGCCCTCGGCATCCAGCACCACCACGGGCCAATCCTTCGGGAGTGCTACACGCCGCAGCGCCTCCGACCAGAAGCCGGCGGCGTCTGCGCGCAACACCAGATGGCGCTGCGGCGTGCCCGGCAAGGCGACCGACAGCGGCAACACCGGCTGCCCAGTCTGCGCGTCCGACTCAAGCTGGCCAATGACCACCTCACGCGGCCGCCCAGGCTCGGCACGCGCCTCCACCTGCAAACCAATGCCAAGAAGCGTCCTCAGTGTCGCCGCCTGCACCTCGAGCGCGGTAAGATCGAGGCCGCCTGGCGAGGGTGCGGACGCCAACGCCAGGAGTGTCGCCCGCAATCCGATGAATTCGCGTTCGATCGAGGTGGCCGCACGGCGCGACGCACCGATGCCCTGCATCACGATCTGCTCGCGCTCCACCTCGGCCATGCGCAGCACCATGGCGATGACCGCTATCCACACCGGGAGCAACAGCGCCAGGCACAGCATCGCGAGTGCGCCCCGGATGCCCCGCGGCCGCCGGCCGTGTGGCGCCTTCACCACGGCGGCGTCCAGGCTCAATTCTCGACCTCCGGCCCGGTCCACATGTCGCCTAACAACAGGTTTCTACGCCAAGGCCGCCGCTGACCCGCGGCCAGGGATCGTTGACGCACCAGGCTGACACAAGAGCCGAGTCGCAGCGGCAGCCGTGTGCAGAATGCCAAGTTCCTCACATTAACGCGAGTTCATCTGCATCACGGACCACAACTGGGTGATGCTTGCAAACATCCCGCCTGCGGCTCAGTACCCGTTATCGGCGAGGTTGAGCAGCGGGAAGGCGCTGTGGACATGCGGCATGTTCGTGGCACCCGCCGAATGGAGGCTCTGCGGCCCCAGTGCGGCAAGATTCGGCGCGCCGAGCAGGCCGAGGGCCGAATGGATCTCATTCTCAAGCAGCGCCAGCACGCCCTCGATCCCCGCCTGCCCTTCCGCGGCAAGCCCATAGCAATACAGCCGGCCGAGGCCCACGAGATCGGCGCCGAGGGCGATCGCCTTCAGTACATCCGTCCCGCGCGAGAAGCCGCCATCCACCCAGACCTTGGCACGACCGGCGGCGGCCGAGACCACCTCGGGTAGCACCTCGATCGAGCCGCGACCGTGGTCGAGTTGCCGCCCGCCATGGTTCGAGACGTAGACGACGTCGACGCCATGCTCGACCGCCATCGCGGCATCCTCGGCGGTGCCGATGCCCTTGAGGACGAGGGGCAACTTGTGGTGCGCCTTGTAGTGCTCGATGTGCTTCCAGTTCAGCGCCGCCTGGTGCTGCATGCCGACCGCAGCCGCGCGCCAGGTCTTGACGAAGCGCTTGGAGATGTCCCGCTCGCGACGGCTGTAGATCGCCGTGTCGACGGTGAAGCAGAACATGTCGTAGCCCCAATCCTCGGCGCGCTTGATCTGCTCCTCCTGCCAGGCCTCGTCGCCGCGCACGTAGAGCTGGAAGACCTTGGGGCCCTTGGTCTTGGCGACTTCGGCGAGGATCGGCGCCGGCGTGACCGAGGAGACGATCACGGGAATGCCGAACGCCTCCGCCCCGAGTGCGGCGGTCCCGGTGCCGCCCGGCGACATGGATTCGAGGCTGCCGACCGGCGCGAGCGCCACCGGCAGGCGGATACGCCTGCCATTGAAGCTGGCCGTGGCGTCGAGGGAGGAGACATCGCGCAGCACGCGCGGGCGCAGGGCCAGCGTCTCGATGCCCAGGCGGTTGCGGCGGAGGGTCGTCTCCGTCTCGGTGCCGCCGATCAGGTAGTCCCAGATGTCTGGCGTCAGCTTCTGCCGGGCCTTCTTCACGTATTCATGCAGGGTCAGGTAAGTGACCTGGTTTTCCCGGTTCATGGCTTGGTTTTGCTGGCTCATGGCTTGTTCCCCAGATATTCGCGCGTCCACTGCGCGTAGTCGTTCTCGCGCGTGATGCGCTTCATGAAGTCGGGTGTCGGCACCCCGGTCAGCTTGCCCGGCGCGACGCCCTCGCGCAGTTGCTTGAGCGTGGCATGCACGGCGGCCATCGACGCGGCGATCGGCTGGTGGCCCTGCAGGGCGATCCGCACGCGCTGGCTGGCGAGATAGGCCTTGTCGGTCAGCGCCGC
>JAQGHV010000243.1 GCA_028288785.1 Rhodospirillales bacterium
GCCGCCCTGCGACCCACCGCGCGCGGTCAGCGTGCCCTCGACCAGGGTCGCCTCGGTGGAATTGATCGCGATGGTGCCGCCCTGGCCCAACACGGTGGCGTCGGCGCGAATGATCGCGCCGCGCTCCACGGTGGTGCTGCGCGCCATGGTCTGGTTGCGGCCCACGCCGGTCGTGCCGACCAGCACGGTGCCGCCGCCGGTGCCGCCGGATGCGTCGAGGTTCGCACCAGTGGCGATGCGCACGGAGTGGTTCGACTGCACCGCGATGCGGCCGCCGAGCTGGTTGCTGCCGCCGGTCGCCTCGATGCGCCCCGCCACTTCGACACCGCCGCCGGTGCCGCGCAGCGCGACCTGGCCAATCTGACCGGCCTCGGTATTCGCGCGGATGGTGCCGGTGTTGCGGACCAGGCCCTCGACCAGGTCGCCCGCCGCCGAGGCGGTGAGCAGCACTGAACCACTATTGGCCTCGATCAGGCCCTCATTGGTGACGACCTCCGCGCCGCCGCCGCGCACCGCCTGCGTGATGTCGATGCTGATGAGGCCGTCGCCGGCGAGGTCGAGCGTGAAGGCTTCAGCACCCGCGAGCACAACGCGGCCGAGGCGGGCGCGGATCTCGCCCGTATTCGTCACCCGCGGGCCGGCCAGCACCGCGATGCCGCGATCCATGACGGTGATGCGGCCATCATTGCGCACTTGCGCGCCCGGGCGCGCCGCCTGGTCGAAGCGCATGAGCCCGGCCATGAAATTCTCGTTGGTGATGCCCGGCGCCGTCGCGATCAGCGACCCGACATCGACCTGGGCGCCGCGCGTGAAGACAATACCCGACTGGTTCACCAGCGCGACGCCGCCATTGGCCGTGATGCGTCCGGCGATGACGGAGGGGTCAGGCCCGACCACGCGATTGAGCGTCCAGCTGCCCGCATTCGGCTGCTGGAACTGCACCGTATTTCCGGCGCCGATGTTGAAGCCTTGCCAGTTGATCGCGGCGCGATCGGTGGTCTGCGTGATGGTGGTCTGCGTGCCCGCCTGGGCGATGCCGGCCTGGCCGGCCACGACCTGCCCGCCGGTCGGCGCCTGCGCGTGCACGCCGAAGCTCGCGAGGGCGACCGGCAGCAGCGCCGTCGTCCGCAGCAGCCAGGCGCGCGACGCCGCTGCCGTTCCTGGACGCGGAGCGGCAGGGGCAAGCGGCCGGGGGGCAGCGCGCTGGGCCATGATCTAGAACCTCACGGAAGTGCGGATGTAGACGTAGTCGCTGCGCAGCGGTTCAGAGTTTTCACCGTTGATCCGTCGCGTCAGGCGCCGGGCGAATTCGAGATCGATGCCGACCGTCTCGCTGATCACCGTCCGCACACCGCCGCCATGGCTGATCGCCTTCACGTTGCGGTCGGAGGCGAGGTTCTGCGTCACCCGTCCGTAGTCCTGGAAGACGTAGAACTGGCTGGTGGTGCGGCCGCTGCCCGGAAAGGGGGTCAGCGGCACGTCCCAGCCGGTGTCCATCTGAAGTTCCAGCGCGTAGCCGTAGCCCCGGTCGCCGGCCGCCTGGCCGACGTAGTAGCCGCGCAGCAGCCGGTTGCCACCGAGGAAGAACCGTTCGGCCGATGGCAGGATGTCATTCGTCCACTGGCCTGAGACGAGCCCCTGGATGTTGATCATCGTGTCTACGAAGGGCGCGAACAGCGGCTGGGTCCGCTGGAACTCGCCCGCCACCTTCAGGAAGTCGAACACGCTGGACTGGCGCGAGACATCGAGCGCGCCGTTGCGGCTTGCCCCGAAGCGGTTCGTCCCCTGGGAGACGCGGATGGTGCCGAGATTGATGGACAGCGGCAGCAGCCCGAAGGCGGTATCGCTGAACTGCAGGTCGAACCCACCGCGATAGGCACGGATTTCGTCGCGCGCCACGCGGGTGCGCGTGCCGCTGATGTCGTTCTCCAGGACCGCGTTGTAGATGTCGAACTGGCCGACCGCCGTCAGGTTCAACGGCCGCGAGCGGATGACGGGGTAGGAGACGCTGAGCCCGCCGACCTGGGTCGTGGCGGTGAACCCCACGCTCTCCAGCTCGCCGACCGGCCTTGTGATGCCGGTGCCGGCATAAAGCCGCATGCGCAGCCCGGAGCCGCCGACGAAGGTCTCGAACGCGGCCTGCGCGAAATACTGGGATTCCCGCTCGGCGAGGAAGGTCGAGATCTCCGTCCGCTCGCCGTACTCGGTGAAGGAGTTGCCGCTCAGCACCGCGAGCGCCTGGAACGGGCCGGTCAGGCGATAGGCGCGGTTGTCCATCGTGGCGTAGCCGCTGAAGGCGCGGCGGCTCACCTGCGCCACGAGCCGCAACGCGCCGGGCTCACCCTGAACCGGCTGCAGCAGGCCGCGGACGGTCACCCCTGGCACGTCGGAGGCGAGCAGCAGCGCGCGCTCCAGCGTTTCCACCTGGACCGGGCGCTGTTCCATCGCGCCGTTGAGGAAGCGCAGCACCTGGGTGCCAGCCGGACCGATATCACCTTCGAGCCGAACCTCGGCGATATAGCCCTCGGTCACCGAAAGCTGGAGATCGGATTGGTCCGGACCGGAGGGCGCGAGGGCGGCGGCCACGGTGACGAAGGCGTAGCCGGCATTGCGATAGGCGGTGACGATGGCCAGCCGCGCCTGTTCCACTCGCGCGAGCGTGACGTTCTGACCCTCGAGCGGTGTCACCACCGGGCGCAGCGTCCCCTCGTCGAGCACCGTGTTGCCCAGGAGGATGACGCGGGCCACCTTCACGCGCCGGCCTTCGCCCGGGCCACGCTGGGCCTCCAGGGGTGCCGGGGCGATGCTTGGCCCAAGGCGGGGCGTTTCGCGCGGGGTCAGTTCTTCGATGCTGCGGGTCGGTGGGACCGGCGGGGCAATTTGGGCTTCAGCAGCCCAGGACAGGAGCGCGAACGTGGCGCCAGCACAAAGTCTGCAGCTCCGCAAACCAGCCATGAACGCGGAATTTCCTTAAGCGTACCCCTTAAGTAACATTTAACGCGCTCAGCAAATAGTAATAATCCGCCTCTGTTTCGTTTTGTGAGACGTCCGGTGGCGTTGTTGGAATAACCGCCTGAACTCCGGCTCAGACCCGGCGTCGAGGAAGCTTCAACGACCTGTGACCCTTAGCTTCCAATATTCAGGACCTGAACGCGGCGGTTGCTCACTTCAGGAACCTGCGGGCCCGTACGCACCAGGAGATTCGTCTCACCCAAGCCAACAGTCTCAAGCCGCGTGGCGTTGACGCCATAGCGCTGCACCAGGAAGTCCCGCACCGCGGCGGCACGACGCTCGGAGAGTTGCTGGTTGCGGGCGGCGTCGCCGGTCGTGTCGGTGTGGCCTTCGATGCGAAAGCGGAAACTCGCCAGGGCGGCTGAGGCCAAGGCTTGGCCGAGTGGCGCAAGCGCCCGCTCCGCCGCCGGCGTCAGGGTGGCTGAGCCGGAGGCGAAGTTCACCAGGACCGACAAGGACGGGGTGCCGGTGGGCGCGGTGGTTTCGGCGCGGATCGGCGCATCCTGCCTCGGCCGTGCTTGATTCTGGCCCGGCTGGATGATTTCCTGCTGCGGCACCCGGATACCGCGGGTGCTGCCTGGGGTAAGCTGGTCGATGATGCGCCCGATCAGGGGATCCGGTGCGGAAGACGGCTGGGCGACCGCCGGCGCAAGCATCGCCGGCACGCTCAAGGCAGCCACGATCACGGCCAGAAATCGGCTCATGTTGGAAATCCTTCACTCTGGCCGCAGCATCGCATGAACCTTCGCTTAAACGCACGGTTGAAACTGTTGCCGGCGCGACGCCATGGCGCGCCGCACCGTTTCGCGGCTAGGAGAGGCAATGGCGGAAGTGCCCGACCAGCCTCCCCCGATGCCGCGGATCCCCAAACGCGCCGCCGCCGGGCTGCTAGGTCTCCTGCGTGCGCGTGGCGACATCCTCTCCGCCTTTCCGGAGGAGGCCTACCGGCGAGAGGTGTTCACCCTCCGGCTGCCGCGCCGGCTGCTGCTGGTCGCCAACCACCCGGACGTGGTGCGCGACATTTTCGTCCTGCGCCATGAGACCTACCAGGCCAAGAGCACGTCGATGGTCCGTGCGCTGGAGCCGGTGATCGGCGACAGCCTGTTCATCAATCACGGCGCGGTCTGGGAGCAGCGCCGGGCGGCCATCGCGCCGGCCCTTCATATCGCGGGCCTCGCCGCGTTCGAGACGCATTTCGCCACCGCCGCAGAGGAACTCGCCGACACCCTCGCTTCGGGGCAGGCCGCGGTGGAGATCGGCGCCCCGCTCGCCGCCGCGACCGCGCGGGTGATGATGCTGGCTTTGTTCGGCGAGCGCTCGCAGCCGGCCGAAGCCGCTGCGCTGGCCGCGCGATTCACGCTGTACCAGCGGTCGGCCGAGCATCTCGACTTGATGGGCCTGCTCGGCCTGCCGGCATGGCTCGGGGCTGGGCAGGGGCGGACGGCGCGCGGTCATGCGGCCGCTCTGCGCGCCATGGTCGGCGAAGCGCTGGCCGCCGTGGACACGCCGACCGCGGTGATGGAGGCCCTTCGCGCCGCGGCGGGCGACAGCGCCGAGGCGCTGGTCAACGAAGCCTCAATGATGCTGCTCGCCGGGAGCGAGACCGCTGCCAACGCCCTCACCTGGACGCTGTGGCTGCTGGCGACACACGCCGCGCCGCGGGCGCTGGTCCTTGCCGAGATCGACCGGCTGCCACCAGGTGCCCCCGATGTCGCGATGCTCGCCGCGCTGCCCTACACGCGCATGGTCCTCTACGAGGCAATGCGGCTCTACCCACCCGTACCCGTGCTGTCGCGGGAGGCTCTGGCGCCGGGCCGCATCCGGCGTTGGGATGTGCCCAAGGGCAGCCTGGTGCTCGCGGTTCCCTGGCTGATCCACCGGCACAGCGCCTGGTGGGAGGCGCCGCACAGCTTCCGTCCGGAGCGTTTTTCACCCGAAGCGGCGCGCCTGCAGCCGAAGTTCACCTGGCTCCCCTTCGGGCTCGGCCCCCGGGTCTGCGCCGGCGCGGCGTTCGGGATGGCGGAGATGCTTACCTTCCTCGCGGCGCTGCTGCGGCGCTTCACCATCGCGCCTGCGCCAGGCTTCGTCCCACGTCCGCGCGCCCGCCTGACCCTGCGCCCGGCCGACGGCATGCGCCTGGTGCTGACTCACCGTCGCACCCATTGACCACGCCTGCGGCAGCTGGCGCCCTCCGCGCGTGCAGTTTCAACTTTCGTGAACCAAAGCTTAGATTTTAGGCACTTGCGTGCCTCGCTCCCGCAGGCGTTACTCGGCGCCCGAGTTGAACGGCGTCCCGGCGCCGCCTGAGGAGACAGGATCATGACGACCCCCCGGCGTGCCGTCCTTGCGGCCGCGCTCGCAGCCCCGTTCCTGGCACCTCGGCGCGCATCCGCCCAGATCCGCTGGCAGATGGCGACCCCGTATCCGGACAGCAATTTCCACACGCGCAACGTCCGCGCCTTCCTCGATGAGGTCCAGGCCGGCAGCGGCGGTCGCTTCGCGGTGCAGCTGCACTCCAATGCCTCGCTGCTGCCGATGCCGCAGATCAAGCGCGGCGTGCAGACTGGCCAGGTCCAGCTCGGCGAGATCCTGCTGACGGCCTATGCGAACGAGGACCCGTTCTTCGACGCCGACGCCATTCCGCAGTTGGTCACCACCCAGCCCCAGGCGAAGAAGCTGGCCGACCTGCAGAAGCCCTACATCGAGGCCCGGTTCCAGCGGCAGGGCATGCAGCTCCTCTATATGGTGCCTTGGCCGCGCTCGGGCCTCTACTCCCAGACGCCGATGACCTCCCTCGACCAGCTGCGCGGCCTGCGCTTCCGCACCTTCAGCCCGACGACGAACCGCTTCGCCGCCCTGATCGGCGCCAACCCGACGCTCGTGCAGTCCGCCGAACTCGCCCAGGCCTTCGCCACCGGCATCGTGCAGGCGCAGATCACCTCGGCCGCGACCGGTGTGGATACCTCCGCGTGGGATTATGCGCGCTGCTTCTCGCCGCTTGGCTTCACGATGACCAAGAACGCGGTGTTCGTAACCCGGCGCGACTTCATGGCGCTGCCCGAGGACCTGCGCACCCTGATGCTCGCCGCCGCCGCACGCGCCGAAACCCGCGGCTATCAGATGCAGAAGGAGGCCGAGGAGGGCACCGAGCGCACGTTGGGCGAGCGCGGCATGACCATCGTCGAGCCCTCGGCCGAGATGCTGGCCGGGCTGCTTCGGATCAGCGCGACCATGACCGACGAGTGGATCGTCCGTGCCGGCGAGGATGGCCGCCGCCTCATCGACGCGTACCGCGCCTAAGGACGATCGCATGCCTGCATTGTTGACGTACGTCGGTCCCGCCTGTGGCGGGATCGTCGACGGGGTGCGCAGCTAGGATGCGGCGCGCGTTGGATGCGCTCTACGCCCTGAGCGCCGGGCTCGCCGCGGCCTCGCTGTTCGGCATCTTCGCCGTGATGATGATCCAGATCGGGCTGCGCCAGTTCGAGGTGCAGTTCTCCGGCTCGGATGACCTCTCCGCCTATCTGTGCGTCGGGACCACCTTCCTGGGGCTCGCCGCTACCTTCAAGCGCGGCGAGCTCATCCGCGTCGGCATGTTCCTGGAGAAGCTGCCGGTCGGCGCGCGGCGCTGGGCGGAGGTCTTCGCCCTGGCCATGGGTATCGTCGTGATGGGCTACATCACTTGGTGGACCCTCCAGGACGTGCTGTTCAGCTACGAGATCGAGGAAGTGGCGCAGGGCACCGTGCCCTTCCCGCAATGGATCCCGAAGCTGGTCATGCCGGTGGGTGGCGGGTTGTTGCTGATCGCCGTGATCGATGAATTCGTCTCCGTCCTGCTCGGCCACGAGCCGGAATACGTGCGTGCGGCCGCCGAGCGCGCCGCGCGCGGCGATTTCTCGGCGGAGGTTTGACGGCGTATGGAACTGCTGACCTTCGCGATGCTGCTGCTGGTCCTGTTGTGCTTTTTCCTCGGCGCCGGACTCTGGATCTCGATGAGCCTCGCCGCCGTGGGCTTCGTCGCCATGGCAGCGGTGCATCCATCGCCGGGCCTGTTCCTCGCCTCGGCCATGTGGGAATCGAGCGGGTCCTGGACGCTGGCCGCCCTGCCGATGTTCGTCTGGATGGGCGAGATCCTGTTCCGCACCAAGCTCTCGGAAGAGCTTTTCAACGGCCTCGCACCCTGGGTGCGCTGGCTGCCGGGACGCCTGCTGCACGTGAACATCCTGGCCTGCGGTATTTTCGGGAGTGTCTCGGGCTCCTCGGCGGCGACCTGCGCCACCGTCTCCAAGATCGCGCTGCCGGAGCTGCGCCGGCGCGGGTATGATGAAGGCGTCGCGATCGGCAGCTTGGCCACCGCAGGCACGCTCGGCATCCTGATCCCGCCCTCCATCATCATGGTGGTCTATGCGGTGGCGGCCCAGGTCTCGATCGTGCGGGTGTTCATCGCCGGGTGCATTCCGGGCCTTCTCGTGATGGGGCTGTTCTCCGCCTACATCATCGTCTGGGCGCTGCTGAACCCCGACAAGCAGCCCAAGGCCGAGCCGCGCCTGAACTTTGTCGAGAAGATGCGCGTCTCGGTCCAGCTCATCCCCTGCGCGCTGCTGATCATCGCGACGATCGGGTCGATGTTCGTGAACGTCGCGACGGCGACGGAGGCCGCGGGCTTCGGCGTGCTGGGCTCGCTGGTGCTGGCGGCCGTGACGCGCACCCTCACCTGGGAAAGCTTCTACGAGAGCCTGAAGGGTGCGACGCGCCTGTCGTGCATGATCATGTTCATCCTGGCCGGCGCCGCCTTCCTCACCAAGGCGATGGCGCTGACGGGCATTCCCGCCGCACTCGCGGAAGGGGTGCGCGCGCTGAACCTCGGGCCCTACGGCATCATCGCGATACTCACCGTGGTCTATGTCGTGCTGGGGACGGCTCTCGACGGCGTCTCGATGATCGTGCTCACCACCTCGATCGTGGTGCCGATGATCCAGGCGGCGGGCTTCGATCTGGTGTGGTTCGGCATCTTCATCGTGCTGCTGGTCGAGATCGCGGAAATCACGCCTCCGGTGGGGTTCAACCTGTTCGTCATGCAGACCATGACCGGGCGAGAACAGGGCGAGGTCGCCATGGCATCGCTGCCGTTCTTCATGATGCTGGTAGTGACCGTGGTGCTGATCACCCTGTTCCCGGTGACGCTGGTGACCGGCCTGCCGGAGTACCTTCTCGCTCGGTAAAGCTTAACAGTCATGAAGAACGACTATTAAGCTTTACCTCACTTCTTTTGTGCCCTCAGGCGTCGGGCGCCCGCTCCGCGTGCTTGGCTCGCCGAATTATCGGCGGCGGCCATTCGGCCTTGCGGCGCTGTGCGCCGAAGTGTCCTCGACCGTGGGTGTTGGGCTGCCTGTGCGACCTTGACGCCTTCAGGCACCGGCGCTCGCTTGGCTCGTTGGACGACTGGCGGCGGGCTTGCGCGCTGTGCGCCGAGTCGCCCTCAACTACGGGAGCTTGGCTCTTTGGGCTGCCAGCGCGGTCCTGGCACCCTGAGGCTTGTCGCCTCAAGCCGGCTGCGACGCATTGCCGGCCACGAGCATGGCTTCCGCGCGTCATTGCGCTGCTCGGGCAACCCCGAAGGCGCGCCTCAGCGGATGAGGCCGGCCAGTGGCGAGGAAGGGTCGGCGGTCGTCCGACGAGGCATCCGGCCGGCGAGATGCGCGAGGCGCCCGCCCTCGACGGCGGCCTTCATCGCGCGCGCCATCAGCACCGGGTTCTGGGCATGCGCGATGGCGCTGTTCATCAGCACAGCGTCACAGCCGAGCTCCATCGCATAGGCCGCGTCGGATGCGGTGCCGACGCCGGCATCGACCAGCACCGGCACCTTGGCGTGCTCGATGATCGCCCCGATCATATAGGGGTTCACGACGCCGAGACCGGAGCCGATCGGCGCACCCAGCGGCATGATGGCGACGCAGCCCATCTCCTCCAGGCGCTTCGCGGCCAGGGGGTCGTCGGCGCAATAGACCATCACCTCGAAGCCGTCCTTGATCAGCGCTGCCGCCGCTTCGAAAGTGCCGGGCATGTCGGGGTACAGGAAGGGCGGCGGGCCCAGGACCTCCAGCTTCACCAGGTTCCAGCCTCCGGCTTCGCGCGCCAGGCGGAGGGTGCGGACGGCCTCGGCGGCGGTGTGGCAGCCGGCGGTGTTCGGCAGGTAGGTGTAGCGGCTGGGGGGGACGAAATCCTGCAGCATCGGCGCGTTGGGGTCGGAGAGGTTTACGCGGCGAACGGCCACGGTAACGATCTCGGCGCCCGAGGCCTCGATCGCGGCGGCGGTCTCGGGCAGGTCCTTGTAGCGGCCGGTGCCGACGATCAGGCGCGAGGTGAATCGGCGGCCTGCCACCTCCCACGTGTCCTGGTCAGTGTTCTGGATGCTATCCACGGCCTCAGCCTCCACCGATGAAATGCACGATCTCGAGCTGGTCGCCGGCGCTCAGGGCCTGGCTCGCATAGGTCGAGCGCGGCACGATCTCGGCATTGCGCTCGACCGCGACCTTGCGCGTATCAAGCCCGAGGGTCGCTAGCAGCGCGGCGATTGTCGCACCGGGCGGCACGCCGCGTGGCTCGCCATTGATCGCGATCTGGATGCTCTGTCCCATCGGCCGAACATGGCGAGGGAGCCGGCCTGAAGCAAGGCTGGCGCCGACAGGGCAGGGGTGCTCAGGGCGCGGCAATGAGCAGTCGGTTCAGGCCTTCGAGCTGGACGACCAGGGCAGCGAAATCGCGCGCGAAGGCCTCGCGGGAGATACCGTTGGCTGCGAGTGCGTCCGCGATCTCGCCGATGCGCGCTCTGCCATCGATGCGCGCAAGGATGGCGCCGGCCAGGCGAGGCATCGGCAGGGACACCCGCAGCCCGTCGAAGGCCACCGGCAAGGTACCGTCCGCACGAATGCCCTTGGCGAGAGCGGGGCCATCCCATTCCCGCAAGGTCGGGATCGCAGCGGGGTCCTGCCAATCGGGATGCAGCGGCGTGTCCTCAGCGCGGGTGCAGTAGGCGATGTGGATGCCCATGTTGCCGCAGATGGCCTCCGCGACCGCGGCGCGCTCCACCGGCCCCAGCCCCGCGAGCCGCGCGCGCAGCTTCGGGTCGGGCAGATAGAGCGCGGGGTCGTAGCGGATCGGCTCCACCATGGTGCGCAGGCGCAGCCCGGCAGCGCCGATGAGGCGGGCGAGGTCGGCCACCGTGAAGGCGACGTCGCGCGGGTTCAGCAGCAGGTCGTAGAGGCCGGCATCGCCGCCATCCGTGTGATCAGTGATCCAGGGGTTCTTGCGCAGCCAAGCCGTGTCCGGCGTCTGTTTCCACAGCCGGCGCGCCATCTCGACCCGCGAGGCCGGTGGTTCGGATGCGGGGGCGAGCAGGCGCAGCGCGTCCTGCAGCATGTAGACCCCGGTGCGGCCATGCGGTGCATAGACCATGAGCCCGATGCCACCGCCTGGCGCGAGCGCACCGGCGAGCGCCTTCAGTCCGGCCAGAGGGTCCGGCAGGTGGTGCAGCACGCCGCAGCAATCGATGTAGTCGAAGGCGCCGAGACCGAGCTGCGGCAGGTCGAGCAGGGAGCCGGTCTCGAATGCCACATTGTCCAGGCCGCGCAATTCGGCCCGCGCCATCGCCACCTTGCGGGCGGCGGCGG
Source organism: Rhodospirillales bacterium (assembly GCA_028288785.1). Lineage (GTDB taxonomy): Bacteria > Pseudomonadota > Alphaproteobacteria > Acetobacterales > Acetobacteraceae > Plastoroseomonas. The sequence goes on from JAQGHV010000243.1 coordinate 10,683, forward strand.
AACGGTCGAGCCATGTGACCCGGCCAGGGCGGCCGGCGCGCGAAAGCTGGGTTGCCAGCATCATGGTGCCGTCGCCGCTGCCACCCCCGGCCATGAGCGCGTTGAGCGGCTGGTTGGCCGGACGGCGGGCGCCGAAGATCCAGTGGTCGATCTCCGCGAGGTGGCTGGGGCTGCCGATGATGAGGCGCTTCGCCTCCTCGCGCGGGTCCCGCTGCGGGTAGGGGAAGGCTTCGTACTGGTCGCGGAGGGCAGTGTCGGCGTCGTCGGTCATGGCACTGTCTCGAATGGCCGGGGGTTGGGCGCAAGGGGGCGTCTGCGGCACTACCACTGCGGCGGCAAACGGTGCCTGCGACGAGCGCTCCCGATGACGGGGACGGCGGGCGCCGACCACTTCGAGACGGAGGCCCGGTCACGCCACTATGGCAACAGTGCCGGTGTCCCCACGCCCGTCCAGTCCCCCTCGCCGCAACGTGCCATGGTGCGACCAACCAGACGCTAGGAGGCAAGCCGTGCGAGGCGGGCTTGGTTGCCCTGCACCGACTCTCGGTTGCAGCGCGGCGGCTTGGCCCCTATCTAGGCGAAATCATGCATAAGCCAGTCGGATGTTTGGCCCTTTGCGGGGCGTTGCTGGCTTGGCCCGTCCTAGCCCAGACGGCCGGGCAACCGCGCCGCCTCGGCACTTTCCAGGACTGGACCGCCGCGGTGCACCAGGAACGTGGCCAGAAGGTCTGCTACGCCTTCGCCCGCGCCGCGCGCAGCGACCCCCAGCGCTCGGGCGTCCTGCTGCTGGTTACCCACCGCCCTGGATCTCGCGACCAGGTGGCCCTCCGCGCCGGCTACGCCTATCCGCGCAATGCCGAGGTCACCGTCGCCATCGGCGACGCCAACCTCCGCTTCTACACCAACGCGGACAGCGCCTTCGCGCGCGACGGCCGTGCCGCCGTCGCCGCCTTCCGTAACGGGCGCGAGGCCGCGACACGCGCTCCTACCGCCTCCGGCCGAGGCCAGGTGAGTGACGTCTTCCCGCTCGGCGGCTTCTCCGCGGCCTATGACGCCATCAGCCGCGAATGCCCGGCAGGCCGCCGATGAGCGATAACCTCAACGAAGCCGAACGCACGCGCATCCTCGCCAAATCCGCGCGCTTCAGCCCGCCCCCCGCCCAGACCGCCGACGGCCGGCGCGACCTGGTGGGCCTGTCGCGCGACGAACTCGCCGCCGAAATGGTCGCGGTGGGCGAGAAGCCGTTCCGCGCCAAGCAGCTCTGGCACTGGATCTACCACCAGGGCGTGACCGATTTTTCCGCGATGAACACCATCGCCAAGCCGATGCAGGCGATCTTCGCCGAGCGCTTCGTCGTCGGCCGCCCCCAGGTCTCGACCGAGCAGACCAGCACCGACGGCACCCGCAAATGGCTGCTCCGCTTCCGCGACGGCCAGCAGGCGGAGACGGTGTACATCCCCAGCCTTGATGAGGATCGCGGCGCGGTTTGCATCTCCACCCAGGTCGGCTGCACCCTGTCCTGCCGCTTCTGCCACACCGGCACCCAGGCGCTGGTCCGCAACCTCGGCGCCGCCGAGATCGTCGGCCAGTTCATGGCCGCGCGCGACAGCTACGGCGAATGGCCGAGCCCCAAGGACGGCACGGAACGGCACCTCTCAAACATCGTCGTCATGGGCATGGGCGAGCCGCTCTATAACTACGAGAACACCGCCAAGGCGCTGAAGATCATCATGGACAACGAGGGCATCGGGCTCTCGCGCCGGCGGATCACGCTCAGCACCTCCGGCGTCGTGCCGATGATGGACCGCTGCGGCGCCGAGCTGAATGTGGGCCTCGCGGTCAGCCTGCACGCGGTCACCAACGAGCTGCGCGACGAGATCGTGCCGCTGAACCGCAAATACCCGATCGAGGAACTGCTCGCCGCCTGCCGCCGCTACCCCGGTGCCACGAACGCCCGGCGCATCACCTTCGAATACGTGATGCTCCGCGGCGTGAACGACAGCGAGGCCGAAGCCCGCGAACTGGTCCGCCTGATCGCGGGCATGCCCGCAAAGATAAACCTGATCCCGTTCAACCCCTGGCCCGGCAGCCCCTATCTGACCAGCACCAGCGACGCCATCCGCCGCTTCGCCGCGATCCTGAACGATGCCGGGTACTCCAGCCCGATCCGCAGGCCTCGTGGGCGCGATATCCTCGCCGCGTGTGGGCAGCTCAAGACTGAAAGCGAGCGCGTCCGGCCGGTGCGGGCCCCGGCGAAGGTCTAGCGGCAGGTCCTGACGACAGGATGGGGGAAATGAATTTCCCCTAACCTTCGCTAACCCTAGCCTCCGCGCACACTACGGGCTTTCATCGCCCCCGGACCCTCAAGCGGTCACAGGGAGGCCTTCCATGGACGAAGACCAAGCGCATGCCACGTTGCGCGCGCGCGGACGCGGCGAGATGCGGGAGATCCTTGGCGCCGCCTATACCGACGGGCGGGACAAGACGACGACGCCGTTCAACGCGGCCATCCGCGCGCTGTCGGAGGAGATGGCCTATGCCACTTTGTGGACGCGTCCGAACCTCGATCGCAAGCAGCGCAGCCTCATCACGCTCGGCATGTTGTGTGCGCTGAATCATCCGCATGAGCTGCGGGTGCATCTGGTCGCGGCGCTGAACAATGGCTGCACGGCCGCGGAGATCAGCGAGGTCTTTACCCATGCCGTCGCGTATTGCGGTTTTCCCGCTGCGATCGATGCGCTGCGCATGGCCGAGCAGGTTTTGGGTGAGGAGGGCGCGCTGTGAGCCAGGTGGAAGCCCTTGCCGGGTGCAAGGTGATCGACGTTTCCAGCTTCCTGGCCGGCCCTTTCGCGACCACGCAGCTCGCGGAGTTCGGGGCTGACGTCATCAAGCTGGAGTTGCCGGGTGTCGGCGATGCGCTGCGCAAGTTCGGCACGGTCACGGAATGCGGTGAGACGCTGCCGTGGCTGTCGGAATGCCGGAACAAGAAGATCGCCTCGCTGGACCTGCGCAAGCCGGAGGGGGCCGAGCTGTTCAAGCAGCTGATCTCGGATGCCGACATTCTCGTGGAGAACTTCCAGCCTGGCACGATGGAGAAATGGGGGCTCGGCTGGGATGTGCTTTCGGCGGTGAATCCGCGCCTCATCATGGTGCGGATTTCCGGCTATGGGCAGACCGGGCCCTATAGCGGGCGGCCTGGATTTGGGCGTATCGGCAACGCGTTCGGGGGGCTGTCCTACCTGGCCGGCTACCCGGATCGGCCGCCGGTGACGCCGGGGTCCGCGACCATCCCGGACTACCTGGCGGGGCTGTATGGGGCGTTCGGGGCGCTGCTCGCGATGCGGGCGCGGGAGCAGACCGGGCGCGGGCAGGTGGTGGATATCGGGCTGTATGAGCCGATCTTCCGCATTCTGGATGAGCTCGCGCCCTCGTTCCACCTCAACGGTTTTATCCGCGAACGGATGGGGCCAGGGACCGTGAACGTGGTGCCGCACAGCCACTACCCGACCAAGGATGGCCGCTGGATCGCGGTCGCCTGCACCTCCGACAAGATCTACGCGCGGCTGGCCGAGGCGATGGGCACGCCCGAGCACGCCGGCAATGGGAAATGGGGCACGGTCAAGCAGCGCGAGGCACAGCGCGCGGTGGTGGACGCGACGGTCGGCGCCTGGACCGGCACCATGGACCGCGATGAGGTGCTGACCCTCTGCGCTGCGCATGAGGTGCCGTGCGGCCCGGTCTATTCGATCGAAGAGATCTTCGCGGACCCGCAATACAAGGCGCGTGGCAACATCGCCTATGTGGAGGATCCCCGCGTGGGGGTGCTCGCGGTCCCGAACGTGGTGCCGCGCCTGACCGAGACACCAGGCCGCATCAAGTGGCTTGGCCCATCGCAGGGCGCGCATGCGGACCATGTGTACCGGGAACGACTTGGGCTCGGGGAGGCGGAGATCGCGCGGCTGCAGGAGGCCGGCGTCATCTGAAGGGTGCCGAGGCTTGCATCGTCGGCGGGTTTTGGCATCCTTGCCGGATGCTCTACATGCCGCCTGCCTTCCGCGAGACCGATGTCGCCGTCCTCCATGCCCTGATCCAGGGTTCGCGCCTGGCGATCATGATCTGCCCGGCGCTCGATGACCCGCTGCCTTGGGTGACGCATCTGCCGCTGATGCTCGATCCCGCCGAAGGGCCGCTCGGCACGCTGCACGGCCATGTCGCGAAGGCCAATCCGCATTGGCAGGCCCTGGTTCGCGCCGGCCGTGCCCTGGTGATCTTCCCCGGCCCGGAAGCCTATGTCTCGCCCTCGAACTACGCTTCCAAGCGAGAGCACGGGAAGGTCGTACCGACGTGGAATTACGTCGCCGTGCACGCCGAGTGTCAGGCGGAAATCTATCACGACCACGACCGGCTGCGGGGGGTCGTGACCCGCCTCACTGAGCAGCAGGAAAGGCCGCGCGCCGAGCCCTGGGCCGTCACCGATGCGCCGGAGCCGTTCATCGCCGGCCAGCTGAAGGGCATCGTGGGGGTCGCGCTGCGGATCACCGCGCTCGATGGCAAGCGCAAGCTGTCACAGAACCGCCAGGCGGAGGACCGCGCCGGGGTCAAGGCTGGGCTGGCGGAGAGCGAGGATAGCCGGGACCGCGACCTGTCGGCGGTGATCGATTAGGCATCGCTGGCGAAATCGCGACGGGGCTTATAGCGTCGCGCATGGGCCGAGTCGCCGCGGAACGCCGAACCAGGGAAGTGCCGCGCGTGGCGCCGAAGCGCCGTTGGCGCTGGCTCGGCGTCGCGATCGTCGTAACTATCTGGAGCACCTTGGCGTTCATCGCGGCGCTGCTGTTCTTCACCTGGGACATGCCCGGGCCTGAGGCAGCACTCGCCACCACGCGCCGCCCTTCGGTCACCCTGCAGGCCGCCGACGGGCGGGTGATCGCGACCTCCGGCGACATCTATGGCGACGTCCTCCGCTTGGCCGACATGCCCGCGAGCCTGCCGGCGGCCCTGATAGCCATCGAGGATCGGCGCTTCCGTAGCCATCGGGGGCTGGATGTCGTGGGTCTGGTCCGCGCCGCCTGGGTGAACCTGACCAGCGGCCGGGTCGCGCAGGGTGGCTCCACCATCACGCAGCAGCTGGCCAAGAACCTGTTTCTCACGCCGGCGCGCAGCTTCCGCCGCAAGGTGCAGGAAGCGCTGCTGGCGCTCTGGCTCGAGCGGCGCTTCTCCAAGGACGAGATCCTCGAAATCTACCTGAACCGGGTCTATCTCGGCGCCGGCGCCTATGGCGTGGACGCGGCGGCGCGGCTCTATTTCGGGATGTCGGCGCGCCGGCTGGAGGTGTGGCAGTCCGCGATCCTGGCGGGTCTGCCGCGTGCCCCGTCGCGGCTCAATCCCCGCGTGAACCCGGCCGGCGCCGTCGCCCGCGGCATGGAGGTTCTGGACGCGATGGCCGAGACCGGCGCCGTGCGTGCCGGGGCCATCACCGCGCTCGCGGAGGCGATGGCCTTCCCGCGGCCGCCCTCGCGGGAGGCCGGGTGGTTCGCGGATTGGGCGCAGGATGATCTCGCCGCGCGCTTCCCCGGCAGCGCCGACCTCGTGCTGCGCTCGACGCTGGATGGCGGATTGCAGGCGGTGGTCGAGGCTCGGCTGGAAGCGTTGCTCGCCGGCGCAGGCGCGCAGGGCGGCGTCGCCCAGGCTGCCGTCGTCGCGCTGGACGCTGAGACCGGCGCGGTCCGGGCGATGGCCGGCGGGCGCGACTACCGGGGCAGCCCCTTCAACCGAGCGGTGCAGGCGCGGCGGCAACCGGGCAGCGCGATGAAGGCGTTCGTCTTCCTGGCCGCGCTCGAAGCCGGGGCCTCGGCGGATGACATGGTGAACGATGCGCCCGTCCTCCTGGGCGGCTGGTCGCCGGGGAATGGCGGCTGGCGCGCGCGCGGCGAGATCACGCTGGAGGAAGCTTTCGCCCAAAGCGTCAATGGCGCGGCCGTCAGGGTGATGCAACGCGCCGGCGGGCCGCGTGTTGTCGCGGCGGTGGCCACGCGCATGGGTCTCGCCGGGCCGCACCCGCGCGATGGCTCGATCGCCCTAGGCACCGGGGAGGCGAGCCTGCTCGAACTCGTGGCCGCCTATGCCGCCTTCGCAAATGGCGGGATGCGCGTAGTTCCTCATGCTCTGCGCGATGCGCGCGCCGGCGGCCAGCGCGTGGCGGTGCCGATGGCGGCACCGCTACGGGTCATGCAGGCGACCCATGCCGCCGAGATGCGGCGGATGCTGGAGGCGGTGGTGGCACGGGGCACAGGGCGGGCCGCCGGGCGCGGGGCCGGCAAGACGGGCACGACACAGGATTTTCGCGACGCCTGGTACATCGGATTCGACCGAGGCCTCGTGCTTGGCATCTGGCTCGGCAATGATGACGGGGCGCCAATGCGGGCGGTGGCGGGCGGCGGCCTGCCCGCGCGCCTGTGGCGAGAGATCATGGATGGTGGACGATGACCGAAGTGGAGCAACGGCGCGTCATCGCGGCGCTCGCGTCAAGCGCGCAGCATGATGTGAACAACCTGCTGACCGTGCTCCTGGCGACCCTGGAGCTCATGCGCAACGACCTGCCCGAGGGTGACAAGGCGGCGCGGCGGATCGATCGGATGGAGCTTGCGTCGCAGCGGCTGAGGGATCTCTTGCGTGCTTTCTTCACGCTGGCGCGGGACGGCGATGGCCAGTGTGACGGGGCGGCGTTGCTGCATCGCCTCGCGCCGGTGCTGCGCCTCGCGATGAGGCCAGCGCCGAGCCTGTCCATCGATGCGCCATTGGAGGGCGTGCAGATCGAGGCCGACAGCGCCGCATTGGCCGCGCGCCTGGTGGAGGCCCTCCGGGGTGCTCAGAACGCGGTGTTGCGCCTGCTCCCTGACAGGGTGGCTCTCGAATTGGATGACAAGCCCGCCCAGACAATCACCTTCCCTCCCGCATTCCGAGCCAACGAATAAAAACAAAAGAATGGGGCCTGGGGAAATTCCTTTCCCCAGCCTGCTTCAGGAGCAACCTAGATGTCCGCTCGCTTCGCCAACAAGATCGTCGTCATCACCGGCGCCGGCTCGGTCGGCCCTGGCTGGGGCAATGGCCGTGCCGGCGCCGTGGCTTTCGCGCGTGAGGGTGCGACGGTGTTCGGCGTGGACCGCGACCTCTCCGCGATGGAGGAAACCGCGTCCCTGGCCGGTGAGCGGTTTTTTCCCGGCGAGTGCGACGTGCTCTCGCATGCCTCGATCTCCGCGATGGTGGCGGAGGCGAAGGCGCGGTTCGGCCGCATCGACGTGCTGGTGAACAATGTCGGTGGCTCGGCCGCGGGCGGGCCGGTGGAGATGGCGGAGGAGGTCTGGGACACGCAGATCGACGTAAATCTCAAAAGTGTGTTCCTCACCTGCAAGCATGTGCTGCCGGTCATGGAGGCGCAGGGCGGGGGTGCGATCGTGAACGTAGCCTCGACCTCCGGCATCCGGTGGACCGGTTCGGCACAGGTTGCGTACGCGGCGTCGAAGGCGGGCGTGATCCAGCTGGGACGGGTGGTGGCGATGCAGTATGCGGCGCGCGGCATCCGCGTGAACACTGTGATTCCTGGGCAGATGCACACGCCGATGGTGGAGGTGCGCCTCGCCGGCCAGCGCGCTGGGGGCGATGTCGCAGCCTTGCTGGCACAGCGGCTCGCGCGGATCCCGATGGGCTTCGCGGGCGATGGCAGGGACACCGCGGCGGCGGTTCTGTTCCTGGCATCGGAGGATGCGCGCTTCGTGACCGGAACAGAGATCGTGGTCGATGGCGGCATGTCGGTGCGCTGCGGGTGAGGGTCTTGCTTGGAGGGGGTCGGATGCCTACTCCAAGGGCAGCGCCGGGATTGTCCGGGGTCAGGAGTTCGGAACAGGCCGTGACGCTGCGGATCGCCTTCGACAACACATATGCCCGCCTCCCTGAGCGATTTTTCGCGCGCACGGAGCCCACGCCGGTGGCGGCGCCAAGATTGATACGGGTGAACGCCGGGCTGGCGACGGAGCTCGGCCTGGACCCTGAGGCGCTCACGGGTGCCGAGGGGCTCGCGATGTTCGCCGGCAACTGGCTGCCGGAAGGCGCGGAGCCGCTGGCGATGGCCTATTCGGGGCATCAATTTGGGCATTTTTCGCCGCAGCTCGGCGATGGCCGCGCGATCCTGCTGGGCGAGGTCGCCGGGCGCGACGTCCAGCTCAAGGGTTCCGGCCCGACGCCCTTTTCGCGGCGCGGCGATGGGCGCGCGGCGCTTGGGCCGGTGCTCCGCGAATACATCGTGAGCGAGGCGATGTGGGCGCTGGGCGTGCCGACGACGCGGGCGCTGGCCGCTGTCACCACGGGCGAGTGGGTCATGCGCGAGACGGCGCTGCCTGGCGCGGTTTTTACCCGCGTCGCGGCGAGCCATCTTCGCGTCGGCACCTTCCAGTATTTCGCAGCGCGAGGCGATCTGGAGGGACTTCGGATCCTGACCGACTACGCCATCGCGCGGCATGACCCCGGCGCCAGCGATCGTGAATTCTTCGAGGGCGTCGTGCGGAGACAGGCGCGGCTGGTCGCGCAATGGCTGAGCCTCGGCTTCATTCATGGCGTGATGAATACCGATAACTCCTCGATCAGCGGCGAGACGATCGACTACGGCCCCTGCGCCTTCCTCGATGCCTACGACCCGGTGGCGGTGTTCTCCGCAATCGACCAGCAGGGGCGCTATGCCTTCGGGCAGCAGCCCCGCATCGCCCAATGGAACCTCGCGCGCCTGGCCGAGGCGATGCTGCCGCTGTTCGACGCGGACGAGGAGAAGGCGGTCGCCTACGCCGAGGAGGCGCTTGGCGGCTTCGCGGCGACATTCCAGGACGCTTGGCTCGGCGCGATGGGGCGGAAGCTGGGCCTCACAGCGGCGACCCCGGATGATGCCGCGCTGGTCCAGGACCTGCTGCGCCTGATGGCGGAGACGGGGGCTGATTTCACGCAGACCTTCCGCCAACTCGGCGATGATGTGGTGCCCGCAGGCTTCGAGGCCTGGGCCGAACGCTGGCGGCAGCGTCGGGAGGCCGAGCCGGGCTGGCAGGCGCTGATCCGCGCGACCAACCCCGCCGTGATCCCGCGCAACCACCTGGTCGAAGCCGCCATCGTCGCTGCGGTCGAGCGTGACGATTTTACCGTGTTCGAGGCGCTTCTCGCAGCCACGGCGCGGCCCTTCGACGATGCGGATGCGGCCTTTACGACGCCGCCACTTCCGGAGCAGCGCGTGATGCAGACCTTCTGTGGTACTTGAGCGCATGGCGCATTGGCTGGTCAAAAGCGAACCGGACGCTTTCTCCTGGGACCAGATGGTGGCCAATGGCACCGAGCCCTGGACCGGCGTGCGCAACGCCCAGGCGGCCAACAACCTCAAGGCGATGAAGAAGGGTGACCTGGCCTTCTTTTATCACTCCAACATCGGCAAGGAGATCGTGGGCGTCGTGCGGGTCGCGCGCGAAGCCTATCCAGATCCGAGCGACACAACGGGGCGATGGGTGTGCGTCGACATGCAGGCGGTGTCGTCGGTGCCCAAGCCAGTGACGCTCGCCGACGTCAAGGCTGATGCCAAGCTCGAAGGCATCGCACTGGCACGGCTGAGCCGGCTGTCCGTGGCGCCGATCAGCGATGAGCATTGGAAGCACATTACGAAGCTGGGCGGCTGGAAGCGTTGAGCGAACGCAGGCTCTGCGGCCTGGCGGATATTCCGGATGGTGGGTCGAAGGGGTTTTCGGCCGCAGCCGGCGCCTTCACCGGGCTCTTCGCGGTCCGGCGCGGCGATACCGTGTTCGCCTATGTGAATTCATGCCCGCATATCGGCCTGCCGCTGGACCCGGTGCCGGACCGGTTCTTGGATGCGAAGGGCATGCATATCCTGTGCTCGGCGCATGGTGCGCGTTTCCGCGTCGAAGATGGCGAATGCGTGGCTGGCCCCTGCTACGGGGAAACGCTGGAGGCGATTGCGGCGCGGATCGATGATGAAGGCGGGGTCTGGGTTGCGGCCGATGCGGGCCTCTAAGACCGGCGGGTGAGTGAAGCATGCAGAGCATGCTCTTGGCGCCCCCGGTAAGCACCCTCGGCGCACTTCGTGCGACGCAAGGTCGAATGGCCGCCGCCGACCATTCGGTGAAGCAAAGCACGCGGAGCGGTTGCCCGGCGTCCGAGGGCACCAAACGTAGCACCTAAACGGTGCCGCCCAACGTTTCACGGCACGCAAAGCGTTACCTCCGGGGCGGCAGCGTCGGGTCCTCGCCGGGGGTGAACTCCGGGCCGCGCCGGGGCGGCCAAGCGATTGCGCCCACACGCGCCAGTGGCACCCGCACCACCGTGAGGCGGCTGTTCTCAAGCGTCATCGGCACCTCCACCTGCGGCGGGCCTCCCGCTTCCGGCACGCGTTGCAGAAGCAGCAACGCCGTAGCGGCAGCGGCGGCCGATGCCGGCGGTAGTGTGCCTGCTTCAGCGAGCGCGCGGATCAGCTGGTCGGCGCCGGAGAGGCGCAACGTCGCTGTACCCATCGGCTGGAGGCGCTCATCAAGGGTGAGGGTCGCGTTGGCGCCCCCGGCGACCGGACCCCACTGCAAGGCGACGAGGCGTATTTCGAGCGTACCGCCACCATCACGCCATTGCTCGGCGCGGGCGGCCGGATCGCGCCCGCCAGGCAGTGGCCCGGTGACCGAGGCCTCCGCCGATAGATTTTCGATCAGGCGTCCGAAAGCAGCCAGCGGCGGCTGAGCGGCGACCCCTTCAGGCAGACCAAGGCCCTCGAGCGCGAGATTGACAGTGAGCGCCGGCTCATTCTCGGTGGCACTCGTGCGCGTCCCGAAAGCCAGTGTGCCATGACGGAGTTCAAGCGGGCCCGAAGGCGTGTTCATGCGCAGCCGTTCGGTAACGAATTCGCCTTCGCGCAGGGTGTTGCCGGCCTCGGTGGGGAAGAAGGCCTCGAGGCGATCGGTGGCGAAAGGGTACTCGATCTCGCCCAGGCGCACCCGCTGGCGTCCGCGGAAATCCACCACCAGCCGGTCGAAGCGAGGTGCTGCGACGCGCAAGGTCAGGTTCTCGGCGTTCCACTCGAGGCCTTCGGGCAGGTTGTGGCCGTTCGCCACGACTCGCAGGGCCGGCACCGTCAGGGTGGCGGCGAGCGGCCAGCCGCCGCGCGTGGTCGGGCCGTGCTCGATGATCCAGCCCTGGGCGCGACGCTGCGCAGTCCAGGACGCAAAGCCACGTTCGATCTGGCCGCTGGTCCAGCGCCAGAGGGCGGAATGGCCGGCGGCGAGGACCGCGACGAGGAGAAGGGCGGCGATTGCGGCGCGCATCGGCTTGGCGGTCAGCATGGGCGTCGGTATAGGCGCGATGGAATGTCACTGCGACTGGCGAATGCTCGAAATTGATCCGGACGACGACCTCCATGTCTTTGGCTACGGCTCGCTGATCTGGCGGCCGGGCTTTGCGTATGCCGGCGCCGAGCTGGGTGTGCTGCGCGGCTACCACCGCAGCTTCTGCCTCTGGAGCACACGCTACCGCGGCACGGTAGCCCGGCCTGGACTGGTGTTGGGCCTGGATCGCGGCGGGGCATGCCGGGGCATGGTGTTCCGCGTCGAGGCAGCCCAGTCGGCCGAGGTACTCGCCTACCTTGATGATCGCGAACTGCCGGATGGTGCTGAGATCGTGTACCGGCGACGGTTGGTGGATGTGCGGCTCGCCGCGAGCGGGCGGATCGTGCGGGCGGTGACCTATGTCGCGAACCGTGCGTGCCGGAATTATTGCGGGCGGCTGGCCTCGGCGGAGGCGGCGGCGGTGATCTCGGCGGGGCACGGCGCGATGGGCAGCAATCGCGACTACCTGCTGAACACGGTGGAGCATCTTCGCGCGGTCGGGGTGCGCGACCGTGGGTTGGAGCAGATCGCCATGCTGATGGCGCCTGTGGTGCCGCTCGAAGAGCTTGGATTGCACGCGGTCTGAGGCGGCCAGGCGCGGCGGGCATCAAGGGTGAGGTCCGTGGCGTCTTGTGGTTCCGCGGGTGTGGCGCTACCGCGGTTGTGACGCGGCAGCGGGATACGACCGCCCGCCAATGTCGTGAAGCAAGGCCCTGCGTCGCAGGAAATCCGTGATGGTCTTCGCCGATTCGTCACCTCGAACCATCGGCAAGATATCGGCGCCGCTGGCAAAGCCGTGAAGCACTGCCGAGCGGCGAGAAATCCCGCAATGGACTCGCGGACAGCGGTGGCGGCTTGGAGCCCAGACGCATATCGCTCATGATGTTTCCACCGGCGCCGATGTTGCCGGAGGAGGGAAACAGAAATGGCCAGCAAAGGGCAGACGGCGGGCCCCTTCGCGATGCGGTTGATCCCTTTCGGAGGACGGTGCCGCGTTGGCACCCCGGGCTGAGCGATGGCGGTTCCCCTGCACCCCGATTGCCGGATGATCATCGCCCTCATCAAGGCGTCCGGACGGCCACCATTCATCACCCAATCGCCGCAAGCCGCGCGCGTGCAATACGCCGCCGGGCGCGCTGTGCTGCAGCCGGCAGCGCCCGATGTCGCTGAAGTGCGCGAGCTGGCGCTGCCGAACGCGGTGCCGATGCGCTTCTACCGCCCGGCCGGTTCGCCACCGGATGAGGTGCTCGGCTGCCTGGTCTTCGCGCATGGCGGCGGCTGGGTTTTCGGCGACCTCGACACGCATGATCATCTCGCGCGCAGCCTCGCCAATCGGTCGGGCTGCGCGGTGCTGTCCGTCGGCTATCGCCTGGCGCCGGAGCACCGTTTTCCGGCTGCTGTCGAGGATTGCGCGGAGGCTCTGCGCTTCGCGGCGCGCGAGGCCGCTGCGCTGGGTATCGATCCCGCGCGGATCGCGGTGGGTGGCGACAGCGCGGGTGGGAATATCGCCGCCGTCCTGGCGCTGATGGCGCGGGATGGAACGCTGCCGCCGGTGCGCTTCCAGCTGCTGCTCTATCCCGTCACGGACATGGCGCAGGTGCATCCAAGCTACGCGGTCCACACGGACGGGCTGCCATTGACCGGGGAAGGGATGGCGTGGTTCCGCGCCCATTATATCCCCGAAGAAGCCGATTGGCAGGATTGGCGCGCCTCGCCCCTGCGTGCCGAGAGCCTCGCGGGTGTCGCACCTGCCTTCGTGCTGACCGTGGGCCATGACCCGCTGAGCGACGAGGGTCGCGCCTATGCCGCACGCCTTGAGGTCGAGGGCGTGCCGGTCGCGCATCTGCACGCCGCGGATCTGCTGCACGGCGCCCTCACCATGGCGGCGATCGTGCGGCCCGCATTGTCGCTGATCACGGTCGCGGGCCTCGCGCTGAAGGACGGGCTCGCGGCGGATCTCTACGCCCAAGAACAATAGCAAGAAGGAGGCTGCGATGCGGTTTTCGGGGAAGGTTGCCGTCATCACCGGCGCCGCCAACGGGCTCGGCCTGGACGCTGCGCAGAGTTTCGCGCGCGAGGGGGCGAAGGTGCTGCTGGTGGATCGTGATCCCGGCGGCGAAGCACAGGCCGCGGCACTGCGCGAGGAAGGGCTGGAGGCGCAGTTCATCGCCGCCGATGTGACCCAGGATTCCGATGTCCGCGCCTATGTGGATGCCGCCGTGCAGCGCTGGGGCCGCATCGACTGCTTCTTCAATAATGCCGGCATCGAAGGCCACGTCCGTCCGCTCCATGAGCAGGACGAGGCGATGTTCGACGCCGTGATGGCGGTGAACGTGAAGGGCGTGTTCCTCGGCCTCAGGCACGTGCTGCCGGTCATGCTGCGGCAGGGGGTGGGTGCCATCGTCAACACCGCATCAACAGCCGCGCTGGTGGGTTCGGCCGGGCTCGCACCCTACGTCGCGTCCAAGCACGCGGTGCTCGGCCTCACGAAATCCGCGGCCGGCGAAGTGGCGCGACAGGGCGTGCGGGTGAATGCGCTGTGCCCCGGCCCGGCTGACACGCGCATGATCCATTCGCTCGAAGATCAGGCGATGGCGTCGGGCCGCAACGACGTCGCCGAGCGCTACATGGCCGCCATCCCGCTCGGGCGCTATTCAACGCCGGCGGAGGTTACGGCGATGGTGCTGTTCCTCTGCTCGGACGTGGCGAGCGCCATCACCGGCGGCCAGTTCCAGGTGGATGGCGGGCGGACCGCGTGCCCCGGCGGCAGCGCGCTGCGGTAGGGCTCAGCGCGTCGCGCCGAAGGCGCGCTTAGCGCATCATGGCGCCATGGCTGGCGATGCTCTCGTGCAGGCGCAGCAGGCGTAGTGCGCGCTCGACGATCGGGTAGTCGACGAAGCGGCCATCGACCTGGATGGAGGCCAGGCCGCGCGCCTCGGCTTCGGCGAAGGCGGCGGCGATGGTCCGCGCCCGGGCGACCTCCGCCTCGGCCGGCGCATAGGCGGCATTGGCGATCGGGATCTGGTCCGGGTGGATGCACATGCGGCCCTGGAAACCGAGCGCCGCGCTTCGGGCGCAGTTTCGGGTGAACGCCTCCGTCTCGCGCAGCTCGATCCAGACGGTGTCGAGCGGCGCCTCCAGGCCGGCGCTGCGGCTCGCCATAACCATGTCGGCGCGGATGGTGGCGAGTTCGCCCTCCTCCAGTGACCAGGCGATGCCGAGGTCGAGCGTGTAGTCGCCCGCGCCGAACGCCATGCGCCTGACGCGGCCGCCAAGCCCCGCCGCCGCCTGCATCAGATGGCGCAGCTCGTCGTGGCCGCGCGCGGTCTCGATGATCGGAATGATGTCGATGCCGCGCTCGGGCAGGCCCTGAGCACGCTCCAGCGCGGACACCATCCAGTCCACGGCAATGAGCTGGGCAGCCGATTCCAGCTTTGGCAGCAGCAGCCCGTCAAGACGCGGGCCGATGACGGAGTGGATATCGCCGAAGCAGAACGGCGTCTCGAAGGCATTGACGCGCACATAGCCACGGCAGGCGCGTGGCCGCTGCAAGGTGGCCACGACGGCGTCGCGCGCAGCGACCTTCGCGCTGTTCGCTACGGCATCCTCGAGGTCGAGGATGGCCGCGTCCGCGCCGATGGTCAGCACTTTCTCCGAGCGGCGCGGGTGGTCGCCCGGGGCGAACAGGAAGCTGCGGTTCGGCGCTGTCGTCATGGTGTGGTCTCCCTCGTGTCAGGCTAGCACCGGCACCCGCGCATTGCCGAGGGCGGTTGCCGCGCGCCCCCGGGCGCTTCAGTGTGGCTCCGCCGTGACCGTACCGATCGCCGCGCCGGACCGGCGCATCCTCATCGCCATTCTCTGGATGTGCTTCGCGGGGATCATGTTCTCGTTCATGGGCGGCTTCGCGAAGCTACTCGGCGCGAGCTATTCCTCCATCCAGGTGTCGTGGGCGCGCGCTTTCATCCACCTGGTGTTTCTCGCAGCGGTGTTCATGCCATCGGGCGGCATCGCCGTTCTGCGCAGCAGGCGACCGAAGCTGCAACTGGCGCGCGCGATCACGCTGACCACGTCGAACCTGTGTTTCTTCTATGCGGTGACCTTCATCCCGCTCGCCAAGGCTTCGGCCGTTTCGCTGGCGTCGCCCTTGATCGTGGCGGTGCTCGCCTGGCCCTTATTGGGGGAGCGTACGACGAAGCTGCGCGTGGCGGCGGTCGTCACCGGGTTCGTGGGCGTGCTCGTGGTGATCAGGCCAGGCGGCGAGGTGTTCCACTGGGCCTCGCTGTTCATCCTGACCTCGGCCGCTTGCTACGCCGTCTACCAGATCCTCACGCGCATGGTCGCACCCTTCGACCCGCCGGCGACCTCCGCGCTATGGGCGCCGTTGACGGGAGCCGTGGGGCTGATGGTGTTCATGCCGTTCATCTGGGAGACGCCGCGCAGCCTGGGCGATGCCGCGATGTTCCTCGCCTGCGGAACGTTGGGCGCCACCGGGCATTATTGCGTCGCGCGCGCCCTTTCGCTGGCGCCCGCCAACATCATCTCACCCTTCCAGTATGTGCAACTGCTGACCGCGACGGGGGTTGGCTGGGTGCTGTTCGATCACCTGCCGGATGCGGGAACCTGGCTCGGCGCCGCAATCATCATTGGCTCGGGCCTTCTGCTGGGTTGGGCGCAGAGCCGCGGGAAATAGGCATGTTGCGGTGCGGCATGGGCCGCGTCTAGCATCGCCGCATTGGAGGACCTTTGGATGCTGACGACGATTCTCGGCATCGATCACGCGATGATCGTCGTGCGTGACCTGGATGCCGCGGCGGCGGATTGGGCTGCGGCGGGCTTCACGCTGTCGCCACGCGGACTGCACAGCGAGGCCATGGGCAGCGCCAACTACACGATCATGCTCGGCGAGGATTACATCGAGCTGCTTGGCGTCGTGGCGCCGACGCCGCGCAACGAGAACGTGCGCAACTTCCTCGAGGGGCGTGAAGGCTTCGCCCGCACGGCGTTCACGACGAGCGATGCAGCCGCCGGCGTCGCGGCACTAAGGGTGCGCGGCATCGAGCCGGTGGGCCCGATGGATTTCGCTCGCCCCGTGCCGCTGCCGGGTGGCGCCATGACCGAGGCGCGGTTCTCGATTTTTCAATGGCCGGAGACGCTGGCACCGGGCGCCATGCGGATCTTCGCGTGCCAGCATCACACGCGCGACGCGGTGTGGATCGCGGACCTCCAGCGCCATGCCAATGGTGCGGCCGCGATCCGCCGCACCCTCGTGGCGACACTCGAGCCGGAAACGGCGGCGGCGGAGATGGCGGCACTGATCGAAAGCACCGTCGAAGAAGTTGGCGCCATCTTCCTGGTGCCGACCGGCCCGAACCGTGCCGATTTCGCCTTCGCGACGCGCGATGACTTGGCGGCGGCCTACAGCCTGGACGCGGCATCGCTGCCGGAGAGCGGCGGCGCGGGCCTGGTGCTCGCCTCGGCGGAGGTCCGGGCGCCCGTGATGGTGACGGGCTGCGCGCTCGTTTTCGAACCTCTTTGAGGAGTGGCCCGATGAGCGGACCGACACGGCGCGAAGTGTTCCTGATGACCGGCGCCGCCATGGTGCCGGCCAGCGCAGTCGCACAGGAGACACCGCGGCGCGGTGGTATCCTCACGGTGCATTTCGCGACCGAGCAGCGCATCCTGAACCCGTCGCTCCAGGCGTCGACCGGCGTGTACATCGTCGGCGGCAAGATCCAGGAGCCGCTGGTCGATATCGACGGCGCCGGCAATCCCACGCCGGTGCTGGCTGAAAGCTGGGAGAGCACGCCGGACGGGCGGGCCATCACCTTCAAGCTGCGCCAAGGCGTCACCTGGCATGATGGCCGGCCCTTCACCTCGGCGGACGTGCAGTTCACCGCCATGGAGATGTGGAAGAAGATTCTCAACTACGGGACGGCGCTGCAGCAGTTCCTCACCGCTGTCGACACGCCGGACGCGCATACGGCCATCTTCCGCTACGAGCGTCCGATGCCGCTGGGCCTGCTGCTGCGCGCCCTGCCGGACCTCGGCTATGTTTCGCCGAAGCACATCTACGAAGGCACCGACATCCGGCAGAACCCGGCGAACACGGCGCCGATCGGCACTGGCCCCTTCAAGTTCCTGCAGTACGAGCGCGGGCAACACATCATCGCCGAACGCAATCCGAACTACTGGCGCAACGGTATGCCGTATCTGGACCGCGTCGTGTGGCGGGTGGTGACGGACCGGGCGGCGGCGGCGGCGCAGATGGAGGCGGGGCAGATCCTGTTCAGCCCGTATTCGTCGCTGGCACTCGCCGACTTGACGCGCCTGTCGCGCGATCCCCGCTTCGCGGTGACGACGCGCGGCAATGAGGGCAACGCCCGGACCAACACGATCGAGTTCAACTTCCGCCGCCCGGAGCTGGCCGACATCCGCGTGCGCAAGGCGATCGCCCACGCGATCAACATCCCCTTCTTCATCGAGAACTTCCTCGGCACCTATGCCAAGCCCGGCACCGGGCCGATCCCTTCGGTGAGCACGGACTACTACACACCGGGGAGCCCGCAATACGGCTTCGACCGGGCGCTCGCGAACCGGTTGCTGGATGAGGCAGGGCATCGGCGTGGCGCCGGCGGCGTGCGCTTCTCGCTGCGCCTGAGCCCGGCCCCCTGGGGTGAGGATATTTCGCTGTTCGCCACCTTCATCCAGCAATCGCTGGGCGAGGTTGGCATCCGTGTCGAGATCGTGCGCCTGGATGCGGCGGGCTTCCTGCGCACCGTCTACAACGACCACAATTTCGACCTCGCGAGCGGGTGGCATCAGTACCGCAACGACCCGGCCGTGAGCACGACCGTGTGGTACCGCTCCGGCAGCCCGCAGGGTGCGCCGTGGACCAACCAGTTCGGCTGGACGGATGCCGCGATCGACCGCGTGATCGACGATGCGGCGACGGAGGTGGATCCGGCCAAGCGACGTGCGCTGTATGGTGAGTTCGTGACGCGCGTGCAGAACGAGCTTCCGGTCTGGATGCCGATCGAGCAGATCTTCCTCTCGGTGTTCAACCGCCGCATGCGCAATGCCGGGAACACGCCGCGCTGGGCGTCGTCCTCCTGGCACGACACATGGCTTGCCCCGTGACGCGTATTGGGCTGGCGCCGTGAAGCTTCTGGCGCTTGCGGCGCGGCGCTTGGCCGCTTCGCTGCCGGCGCTGCTGCTGATCCTGATTGGCTTGTTCCTGCTTCTGCAACTGGCGCCGGGCGACACGGTGGATGCGCTGATGGCGCAGATGGGTGGTGGCGATGCAGCGATCGCGGCCGACCTGCGCCGCTTCTACGGCCTTGACCTCTCGGTGACAGCGCGGCTCGGCGCCTATCTGTGGCGCCTGGTGACGCTCGATCTCGGCTTCTCCGCCATCTACGGCAAGCCGGTCGCGAGCGTGATTTTGGAGCGCCTTCCCGCGACGCTGCTTCTCATGATGAGCGCGCTGTTCTTTGCCTTCTCCTTCGGCATGGCGCTCGGCGTCGTCGCGGCGCGGCGGGTGAACCAATGGCCGGATACGCTGATCTCCACGCTCGGCCTGATCTTCTACGCGACGCCCTCCTTCTGGTTCGGGCTGATGGCGATCGTGGTGTTCAGCGTCTATCTGCAATGGCTGCCGGCGGGCGGTTTTGGCGACGTCGCGATGGGCTACACCGGCTGGGCCGCGATCTGGGACACCGCGACCTATTTGGTGCTGCCGGTGCTGACCCTTGCGCTCATTTTCCTCGCCATTGCGCTGCGGATCATGCGGGCCTCGATGCTCGAAGTGCAGGGGATGGATTTCGTCCGCACCGCGCGGGCGAAGGGCCTGTCCGAGACGCGCATCGTGGCGCGACACGTGCTGCGCAACGCGCTGCTGCCGATGGTGACGCTGATCGGCCTGCAGGCCGGCACGATGCTCGGCGGCAGCGTGGTCGTGGAAAGCGTGTTCACCCTGCCTGGCCTGGGCCGGCTCGCCTATGAGAGTGTGGTGCAGCGCGATTTGAACACGCTGCTCGGCATTGTCTTCGTCTCGGCATTGTTGGTGATTGCCGTGAACTTCGTGGTCGACCTGCTGTATGCGCGGCTCGACCCGCGGATTGCCGGCTGATGCGGGCACTGCGTGCATTCCTGCACAATCCGGTGGCCGTCGCGGGGGCAGTCCTGCTCGGCGCGGTGGTGCTGATGGCGCTGGTGGCGCCTCTCGTTTTTCCGGGTGATCCGCTGGGTCTCGCCGGGCGTCCCTTGCAGTGGCCGGGGGCCAATCCGCGATTCTGGCTGGGGACGGATCCGTCGGGCCGCGACATCGCGGCGCAACTGTTTCATGGCGCGCGGATTTCGCTGCTAATCGGTGGCACCGCGACGGTGATCGCGGTGGTGATCGGCATCGTGTTCGGCGCCCTCGCAGGATTTTACGGTGGCGTCGTGGACACGGTCCTGATGCGGGTGACGGAGGCGTTCCAGACGTTGCCTAATTTCTTGCTGTTGCTTGTCCTCGTTGCGGTGTTCGGCTCCGACCTGATGACCGTGGTGATCGCCATCGGCGTGGTCGCCTGGCCGCCCGTTGCGCGCCTCACCCGCGCCGAGTTCCTGACCCTGCGCGAGCGCGACTACGTGGCGGCCGGCCGCATGCAGGGCCTGTCGGATGCGCACCTCATCTTCCGTGAAGTGCTTCCCAACGCCCTGCCGCCAGTGATCGTCTATGCGAGCGTGGTGATGGCGGTGGCGATCCTGTTGGAGAGCGCGCTCGCCTTCCTGCAACTGTCGGACCCGAACGTGCCCTCCTGGGGCAATCTGATCGGCCTCGGCCGCACGGTGTTGCGCAGCGAGTGGTACGTCTCGGCGATCCCCGGCGTCGCGATTTTACTGGCCATCCTCGGCGTCTCCCTGGTCGGCCAAGGCCTCAACGACGCTCTCAATCCCCGCTTGGCTTCGCGGTGACACCCACAGCCAAAAACAAAAGATTGGGGGTCCGGGGGAAATTCCTTTCCCCCGCCTTCTGACCATGCTCCGCGTCGAATCCCTCAGCGTCTCACTTCCCCCCACCGCCGACCGCGCCCTCGCGCTGGACGGCGTGACCTTCGACCTATCCGCGGGCGAAATCCTCTGCGTCGTGGGCGAGAGTGGTTCCGGCAAATCCGTCACTGCTTCCGCGATCATGGGCCTGCTCGCACCCGGGCTTGCCGTGGTCGCGGGCGAGATCAGCCTGGGCGGCGTGGTGCTGCGGGGCGATGCCTGGCGTGCCCTGCGCGGCCGCCGCATCGGGATGGTGTTTCAGGAGCCGATGACGGCGCTGAACCCGTTGATGCGGGTCGGCACGCAGATTGCGGAGATGTGGCGCGTGCACACCGATCTCGGCCGCGCGGAGATCGCCGCGCGCAGCCTTCGCGCGTTGGAGGAGGTTGGGCTGCCGGACCCGCAGGGTGCCCTGCGCGCTTATCCGCACCAGCTGTCCGGCGGGCAGCGCCAGCGCGTGATGATAGCGATGGCGCTGGCGCTGGAGCCGGAGGTGCTGATCTGCGACGAGCCGACCACCGCGCTCGACGTCACGACCCAGGCGCAGGTGCTGACGCTGATCCGCGAGTTGCAGAAGCGGCGCGGCACGGCGGTGCTGTTCATCACCCATGATTTCGGCGTCGTCGCCGAGATCGCCGATCGCGTCGCCGTCATGCAGCGCGGCGTGATCGTGGAGCAGGGCGCCGCGGCCGATGTTCTGGAGACCCCGCAGCATCCCTATACCCGCGCGCTGCTCGCCGCCGTGCCGGCGCTGCAGGCCCCGCCGCCGCGTGTGCTGAACGACGAGCGGGTGCTGGAGATCGAGGGCCTGGTGAAGACCTACGGCGCGCGCGGCATGCTGCGGCGCCGCCAGCCGGTGCGCGCACTGGATGATGTTTCCCTGATGCTGCGGGCGGGCAGCACGCTCGGCGTCGTGGGGGAGAGCGGGTCGGGGAAGTCCACCCTCGCGCGCTGCGTCGCCGGAATGCTTCGCGCCGATGCCGGCCTGATCCGCGTCGCCGGCGAGCCGATGCCCAAGGGTCGACGCGCAGCGGCGCGGCTGGTGCAGATGGTGTTCCAGGACCCCTACGCCTCGCTCAACCCGCGCCGCCGCGTGGGCGAGCAGGTGGCTCAGGGCCCGATGGCGCTTGGCACGCCGCGCGGTCAAGCCATGTCCGAGGCGCGGGCGCTGTTCGAACTGGTGGGCCTGGATGCGGAGGCCGTCTCACGCTTTCCGCACGAGTTTTCCGGTGGCCAGCGGCAACGCATCGGCATTGCGCGAGCCCTCGCGATGAAGCCGCGCGTGCTGGTGGCGGATGAACCGGTGAGCGCTCTCGACGTCAGCGTGCAGGCGCAGGTGCTGGCCTTGCTGCGCGACCTTCAGGCGCGGCTGGGCCTCTCGATCCTGTTCATCACGCATGACCTACGCGTTGCGGCCCAAATCTGCGACGATGTTGCGGTGATGCAGCGCGGCGTCGTAGTGGAGCATGGCCCCGTGGGCACCGTCTTCGCCGCCCCCAAGCACCCCTACACGCGGAGCCTGCTCGCCTCGGTTCCGGGAAGGGCCAAGGTCGGCGCCTGAGAGAAAGCGGCTCGCAGCGGGGGCCCAGATGGGCGTGACGGTCGTCCGGCGAGCCAAGCACGTGGCGTGTGCGTACAACGTCAGAGGGCGTGGAAAAAGCGGCATCTGAGAGGAAGCAGCGCGTGGTGTCGCTGGCCAAAATGGGCGCCGCCGGTCGCTCGGCGAGCCAGGCAGATGAGGCGTGCGCCCGGCGCTTGAGCGCACGAGAACGCCGGCGCCGGCCAACCGCTGCGTCGACCTGGGCAGGGGACGGACAACACGCTGACGCTCGAAATCCTCGGCATGACGAGGCCGGTGCTCTACGCCCTGGGGACCGCGAGTACGCTCGTCTCATTCCTGGCGATCGGCCTGGCGCTGGCGCTGCTGTGGCGGGCCAAGCAGCGGCGCAGCCGAACGGGGTTGGGCCGGCCCCATCTGCCGTGCCAGGATGCAGCAAGTTCGGGCAAGCCAGGGCGGATGGGGGACGCGATGCGCACACGCTTCAGGATGGAACGCCGCGCGCTGCTCGGTGGTGGCGTCGGCCTCGCGCTCACCGCCGTGCCCGGCGCGCTGGTTCCTCTCGCGCAGTCGCTGGACCGGGTGAGTTTCCAGACCAACTGGCGCGCCCAGGCCGAGCATGGCGGGCACTACCAGGCGGTCACCAACGGCATCTACCGGCGCCACGGCATCGAGTGCGACCTGCGCATGGGCGGCCCTATGCAGAACCCGGTGCAACTGCTGCTCGCGGGCCGCGTCGACTTCATCATGTCGAACGGGTTCCAGGCGCTGAACTATGTGCGCGAGGGGCTGCCCTTCCTCACAATCGCGGCGACGATGCAGAAGGACCCACAGGTGCTGATGACGCATGAGGGCAACGGCATCGGCAGCTTCGAGGATATGCGCGGCAAGCCGATCCTTGTGGGGTCCGGTGGCCGGGTGACCTATTGGCCATTCCTGCGCACCCGCTTCGGCTTCACCGACGAGCAGATCCGTCCCTACACCTTCAACCTCGGGCCGTTCATGGCCGACCGTAACGCAATTCAGCAGGGCTTCGTGACCTCCGAGCCCTTCGCGGCGCAGCAGGCCGGGGCGCGGCCGCGCGTCTTCCTGCTCGCCGATTCCGGGTACGAAAACTACCAACAGACGATCGATGTCTCCCAGCGCATGGTTAACGAGAAGGCCGATCTCGTGCAGCGCTTCGTCAACGCGACGATCGAAGGCTGGGCGCAGTACATCGCCGGCCAGGACGTGGCCGCCGCAAACGCCCGCATCAAGGCCGACAATCCGGAGATGGACGACGCGCGCATCACCTATGCGACGCGCGTGCTGAACGAGCGCGGCATCATTAAAAGCGGCGACGCCGACACGCTGGGCATCGGCGCGATGACCGATACGCGCTGGGCCAGTTTCCATGCCGGCATGGCGCAGGCGGGGCTGTACCCGCCCGGGCTCGATATCCGCCGCGGCTACACCACGCGCTTCGTGAACCAGCGCGTCGGACTGCCTTGAGCGGCGCGCCGCTGGTCGCCCTAAGCGGCGT
>JAQGHV010000245.1 GCA_028288785.1 Rhodospirillales bacterium
CGGTGGCGCACCTGATGGCGCTGGGTTTCGGCGCCGTCTCCTCCTGGAATGGCCGCGGCACCGTGCCGGAAGACCACCCGATGACCTTTGGCGCCCTGCACGGCAACGGCTCCCCGCGCATCCAGGATTTCTACGCCGGCGTCGATGCGATGCTGGTGCTGGGCTCGCGCCTGCGCGGGCATGAGACGGGGGACTTTTCCCTGAAGCTGCCGCCGCGCCTGATCCAGGCAGATGTCGATCCCGCCGCCGAGGGCCGCACCTATCCGGCCAGCCTGTTCCTGCACGGCGATGCCGGGCTCGTCGCCGCCGGCCTCGCAAAGCGCCTGGCCGGACGCATGGCTATCGCGCCAGAATTCGCCGCTGACTTCGCCGACACCAAGCGCCGCGCCGGCGAGGAGTATCGCGCCACGCTCGGCCCCTACGCCGATTTCGCCGACCAGATGCGGGCGGCGCTCCCACGCGACGCCGTCTGGGTGCGCGACATCACCATCAACAATTCCAGCTGGGGCAATCGCATCATGCCCATCTATGGACCGCATGATTCCGTGCACCCGGTCGGCGCCGCGATCGGGCCCGGTCTGCCGCTCGCCATCGGTGCGGCCCTCGCGGCAACCGGGCGCAAGACGGTGGCTATGGTCGGCGATGGCGGCTTCGCGCTGAACCAGACAGAGCTGTGGACCGCGGCGCAGGAGAAGCCCGACCTGTGCATCGTGGTGATGAACGATCGCGGCTACGGGGTCATCCGCCACATACAGGACGCCGTCGTAGATGGGCGCCGCTTCGCCGACCAGCTGGTCGGGCCTGATCTACAGAAGCTCGCGGCCCTCGCCGGCATCCGCGCCTATCGCGTCGATGCCGCGGAGGCGTTCGGCGAGACCGTCGCGCGCGCCTTGGCCACGCCCGGTCCCTCGCTGGTGGAGGTCGACATGATTGCGATCGGCGAGCATCCGCCCTATGCGCCCTACTCGAACATGGGCAAGCACGCGGAGCGAGCGGCTCAGCGCAACATGCGGTAGGCGAGGAAGCCGCCGACGCTGCCGCAGGCGACGACGATCGCCATCGGCAGCGCGGTGCCGTCATGCAGCACCCCCGTCAGCGCGCCGGCCACCGCACCGAGTGAGAACTGCAAGGTGCCGAGCAGGGCGGAGGCGCTGCCGGCCACTCGCCTGTGCGGCTGCATGGCGATTGCCGCGGATAGCGGCAGGATCGCGCCGAGCGCGGCGATGCTCAGCGCCAGGCCAGGGAGCAGGAAGGCGAAGCCGAGGCCCGGCCCCATCACCGCTCCAATGAGCAGCAGGACCGCCCCGGCAAGCGGCACCAGCAGGGCGATGCGCAGCAGCCGCGCCGGCGGCAGGTGCCGCGTGGCCCAGGCGTTGACCTGCGACATCACGATCAAGCCCGCGGCATTAGCGCGGAACACCATGGCGTAGACGGTGGGCGTGAGGCCATGCACCTCCATCATCACGAAGGGTGAGCTCGCGATATAGGCGAACATGCCGCCGAGGGGGAGCGCGCCGGCCAGCGCCGGTCCCATGAAGCGGCGGTCGGCGAGAAGCTGCCCATAAACGCGCAGGATGCCCATCATGGAGTCGCGCCGCCGCCGCTCGACGGGCAGCGTTTCCGGCAGCAAAAACCACACGACGCAGGACATCGCGGCCGCATAGGCGGCGAGTGTCGCGAAGATGCCGCGCCAGCCGAAGGCGCTGAGCAGCCAGCCTCCCAGCAGTGGCGCCAGGATCGGCGCCAGCCCCATCACCAGCATTAGGCGCGCCATCAGCCGCACCGCCGCCTGCTCCTGCGCGACATCGCGCACCACCGCGCGCGAGATGACCATGCCCGCGCAGCCGCCGAGGGATTGCGCGAAGCGGAGCAGCGTCAGTTGCTCGACCGAAGTCGCAAGCGCGCATCCCAGGGAAGCGAGCGCGAACAGCGTCAGTCCTGCCAGCAATGGCCAGCGCCGGCCGAAGCGATCGGTCATTGGCCCCATCGCCGCCTGCCCCAGCGCGAGACCGGCGAAATAGGCGGCCAGCGTGCCCTGCATGTGCGCGGCATCGGTGCCGAGCGCCTGTGCGATTACGGGGAAGGCCGGCAGGTAGGTGTCGATCGCGAGCGGCCCCATGGCCGCCAGTCCGCCCAGGATCAGGGCGAGCCGGCGATGCGAGGGAAGCGCGGTCAATGCCCGGTGGCCAGGCGTTCCAGAAGCCGCGCATGGCTGCGCATGCCGCGATGGAAGCAACGCAGCTCGAACTTTTCATCCGGGCTGTGGACTTGGTCGTCGTCCAGCCCAAAGCCCATCAGCAGGGTGTCGATGCCGAGCAGCCGGCGCAGGCTCTCCACCACCGGGATGGAGCCGCCGCTGCCGGACAGTACGGCCGGGCGGCCGAACTCCTCCGCCAGGATCGCGGTCGCGGCTGCGATGATGGGGTTGTTGAGCGCGACCTCCATGCCGGGCGCCTCGCCGAGGATCGTCACGACAGCCTGGGCATCGGCGGGCAGGCGGGCCGTCACGAAGTCCCGAAGCAGCCCGGCAATGCGGGCCGGGTCCTGGCCGGGGACCAGGTGGAAGGACAGCTTCGCGTGGGCCTCGGAGGGGATCACCGTCTTCGACCCGGCGCCCATGTAGCCACCCCAGATGCCGTTGATATCGCAGGTCGGCCGCGCCCAGAGCCGCTCCAGCGGCGCCCTGCCCGGCTCGCCCGCCGGCACCGAGAGCCCGACCACGCCCAGGAAATCGGCCTCGCTGAAACCGAGGCCCTGCCATTGCGCGGCAAGGGCGGCCGGCACTTCGGCCACACCATCGTAGAAGCCGGGCATGGTCACTTGCCCATCGGCCGTGCGCAGTGCGCCCAGAATGCTGGTCAGCAGGTTGATCGGGTTGAGCGCGGAACCGCCGAACAGGCCCGAATGGAGATCCCGCGCGGCGGCCTTCACGTCGATCTGCGCATAGACCAGGCCGCGCAGCCGCGTGGTGATCGCGGGCGTGTCGATGTCCCACATGCCGGTGTCGCTGATGACAGCGACATCGGCCCGCAGCAGCTCCCGATTGGCGGCGACGAAGGCGTCGAGGTTGTCGCTGCCGACCTCCTCCTCGCCCTCGATCAGCACGGTGACGGCGACGGGCGGGCCGCCGGCGACGGCGTGCCAGGCACGCAATGCCTCGACCCACATCATCACCTGGCCCTTGTCGTCGACGGCGCCGCGGGCGCGGATACGCGGGCCGTGCGGGCCATCGACCAGCACCGGCTCGAACGGCGCGCTCGTCCAGAGCTCGAGCGGATCGGCGGGCTGCACGTCGTAATGGCCGTAGAACAGCACGTGCAGGACGCCGCCGCCCGGCCCCGGGTGGTGCGCGACGAGTGTGGGGTGGCCGCCCGTCTCATGCACCGCTGCCGTGAACCCCATGCCCGCGAACTCGGCGCGCAGCCATTCGGCTGCGGCGCGGCAATCGCCGGCATGGGCCGGCTGCGCGCTGATGCTGGGGATGCGCAGCAAGGCGAACAGCCTCTCCCTGGAGGCATCAAGGTCGGCATCGAGGCGCGCAAGCACCGCATCCAGTCGTCTGGTCATGGTCGCTCCGCGATCAGTCCCCCCGGGCCTGGTTGCGCAGGAGGTGCTTCTGGATTTTGCCGGTCGACGTCTTCGGGATCTCCGCGAAGACGATCGCGCGCGGCACCTTGTAGCCGGCCAGATGCTGCTTCGCGAAGGCGATCAGCTCCGCCTCCGTGGCGCTCGCACCCGGCCTCAATTCGACGAAGGCGAGTGGTGTCTCGCCCCATTTCTCGTCGGGCTTCGCGACCACGGCCACCATGGCCACGGCGGGGTGCTTGTAGAGCGCGTCCTCGACCTCGATGGAGCTGATATTCTCGCCGCCAGAAATGATGATGTCCTTGGAGCGATCCCTGATCTGGATATACCCGTCCGGGTATTTCACCGCCAGATCGCCGGTGTGGAACCAGCCCCCCAAAAATGCCGATTCCGTCGCGGCGCGGTCCTTCAGGTAACCTTTCATCACCACGTTGCCCTGCATCATCACCTCGCCCATCGTCACGCCATCGGCGGGCACCGGGCGCATGTCGCCATCCATGACGTCGAGACCTTCGAGTGCGAGGTAGCGCACCCCCTGGCGTGCCATCAGCGCGGCCTGTTCGCCGGCGGGCTTCTCGTTCCAACCGGCGTGCCATTCATTGACGACCGCGGGGCCGTAGCATTCGGTCAGGCCATAGACGTGACAGACCGAGAAGCCGGCGGCGCGCATCGCGGCCAGGATGGCCTCGGGCGGCGGCGCGCCCGCGGTGATGAATTGCGGCGCCTTGGCCAGTTCACGCTGCTCGTCCGCTGGTGTGGCGAGCATGGTCGCCATCACGATCGGCGCGCCGCACATGTGGGTGACGCCGTGGTCGTCCATCAGCTCCCACAGCGTGGCGCCGCGCACCGCGCGCAGGCAGACATGCGTGCCGGCCACCGCGCAGACGGTCCAGGGAAAGCACCAGCCGTTGCAGTGGAACATCGGCAGCGTCCACAGGTAGACCGGGTGCTTCCCCATATCCGCCGAGAGCACGTTGCCGGTCGCGAGAAGGTGCGCGCCGCGATGGTGGTACACCACGCCCTTGGGCCGCCCGGTGGTGCCGGAGGTGTAGTTCAGCGCGATGGCGTCCCACTCATCGAGCGGCATCAGCCAGGCGAAGTTCTCGTCGCCCTCGTCCAGCAGCGCCTCGTAGCCGATCCCACCAAGTGTCGCGCCATGGGCCGACGCCGGGGCCATCGCGTCATCCACCTCGATGATGACAGGCTTTGCGGAGCACTGCGCGAGGGCAGCGCGCAGCACCGGCATGAACTCGGTATCGACGATGATCGCGCGGGCTTCGCCGTGCTCGATGATGTGAGCGATGGTCGCGGCATCCAGGCGGATGTTGATCGCGTTCAGCACCGCACCGGCCATCGGCACGCCGTAGTGGCATTCCAGCATTTCCGGGATGTTCGGCAGCAGCGCCGAGACCGTGTCGCCCCGCCCGATGCCGCGCGCCGCCAGCGCGGAGGCGAGGCGCACGCACCGT
>JAQGHV010000271.1 GCA_028288785.1 Rhodospirillales bacterium
ACTCGCCCTTGACGCCGAACCCACCGCCGACATCCACCTCGATCAGATCCATGGAGTGTTCAGGCCGCCCCAGCATGACGGCGAGTGCCCGGCGGTTCCACTGCGTGACCTTCGTGGCCCCCCAGCAGCGCAGGATGCCATCCGCCTCCTCATGGGCGATCAGTCCGCGCGTCTCGAGCGGGAGTGCGGTGTGGCGGTGGGTCGTCATGTGGCGCTCGACGACGAGGTCGGCACGCGCGAAGGCGGCTGTGGCGTCGCCCATGGACGCGGTGTAGCGGGTAGCCACGTTGGTGCCAGCCTCGGGGAAGAGGTGCGCGGCGCCTTTGCGTGCCGCGTCGTAGGTGACGACCGCCGGCAGCGGCTCGTACTCGACCTCCAGCCGCTCCAGCGCATCCTCGGCCGCGTGGCGGCTGGTGGCGACGATCATCGCCACCGCCTCGCCGACGAAGCGAACACGGTCGGAAGCCAGAGGCCGCTGGAGGAACCGGTGAAAGCCCTCTAGCGGCGCCAGGCGGATCGGAATCTCCGCGGAGAGGTGCGCTATGTCGTCGGCGGCAATGACGCCGACGACGCCACGAAGCCCCTCGACGGAGGCCTTGTTCACCCCGAGCAGACGCGCATGGGCGTGGGGGCTGCGCGCGATGACGGCGTGCAGCGCGCCCTCGGGCCGGAGGTCGTCCACGAAGCGCGCACGGCCGGTGAGAAAGCGGACATCCTCCGCGCGGGGGATCGGCTGGCCGACGAAGGGAGCGTTCACGTCCTGGCCTCCGCAGCCGCTTCCATCACCGCCTCGACGATCTGCACATACCCGGTGCAGCGGCAGATGTTGCTGGACAGGGCATCGCGCACGTGCTCAGCGGTGGGGTCGGGGTTGCCCGCGAGCAGCGCGGTCGCCGACATCAACATCCCCGGGGTGCAGAAGCCGCACTGCACGGCGTGTCGGCGCTGGAAGGCGGCCTGCAGCGGCGTCAGCCCGCCCGCGGGCGGCGTCAGCCCCTCGACGGTGGTGACGCTGCGGCCGCGCGCCTGCACGGCCAGCATGAGGCAGGCGCGGACGGGCTCGTTGTCCATCAGGACGGTACAGGCGCCGCACACGCCGTGCTCGCAGCCGAGATGCGTGCCGGTGAGGCGCAACTCCTCGCGCAGGAAATCGGCGAGCGAAAGGCGCGCCGCCACCTCGCGCGAGACTGCCTCGCCGTTGACGGTGAGGGTGATGAACAGGCTTTCGGTGGGCGTCATGCGGCGCGAGCAGCCTCCGGGAGGGACAAGGCGTAGGCGAGGGCCCGGCGGACCATCACGGGCGCGACGCGTCGGCGGTACTCGGCGGAAGCGTGCAGGTCCGAAGAGGGATCGAGACCCTCCGTCGCCACGGAGGCGACCTCGCGGAGGAGCGCCGCGTCCGGCACCCGGCCGCACAGCCGCGCCTCAGCCGCGTGCCGGCGGATCGGACGGTCGGAGGCGCCGAACAGGACGATCCGCGCAGCGGTGCAGACGCCATGGGCGCCGAGGTCAACCGTCACCGCGGCACCGACCATAGCGAAATCGCCCTTGCGCCGCGCCACCTCCGAGAAACCGGCGCGTCGCGAGGCGGGCCAAGCGGGAAACCGGATGGCGACCAACAGCTCGCCGGCCCCGATCGCCGTCGTGAAAACGCCGAGCGAGAAAGCGTCGGCCGGAACCTCTCGCCCGCCGCCGGGCCCTCGAAGCTCCATGACCGCGTCGCATACGAGGCAGACGGCAGGCCACTCGGCGGAGGGATCGGCATGGGCCAAGCTGCCGCCAATGGTGCCGCGCGTGCGGATCGCGCCGTGCGCGATGTGAGGGTAGGCGAGACCCAGCAAGGGTACGGCACCGGCGATCAGCGGGTCGGAGCCAATGCGGCTGTGTCGCACCAGCGCCCCCAGCCGGAGGCCGGCGGGCGTCACCGACACCTCGGACAGCTCGGGGATGTCGTTGATGTCCACCAGCACCGAAGGTGCCGCGAGACGTAAATTCAGCGCCGGCATCAGGCTCTGCCCGCCCGCCAGCACCTTCGCGTCCTCATGTGCGGCAAGCAGCGCTAGCGCACCCTCGATAGTGACCGGCGCGGCATAGGCGAAGGGGGGCGCCTTCATGTCATCCGCACGCCGGTGATCCGTACGATCTCGGCCCAACGCGCTACCTCGGAGGCAAAGAACTCGCCGAAGCGGTCCGGCCCCCATCCCAGCGGTTCCAGCCCCTGCGCCGGCAGGGTCGCGCGGAGCGCGTCGGAGTTGACTGCCGCCTGCATGGCCGCGTTCAGGTGTTCAAGGATCGGGCGCGGCGTCCGTGCCGGGCAAAAGGTGCCGAACCAGGCGGAGAAGTCGAAGTCGCGGTCGCCGAGTTGCTCGCCCACGGTTGGCAGGTCGCGGAGTAGTGCCACCCGCTCCCGCGTGGAGGCCGCGAGCAGACGCAGCGCGCCGCTCGCCACATGCGGCAGCGTCGCCGGGATCTGATAGGAGAGCATGTCGATCGTGCCGTTGAGGACGTCGGCCAGAGCAGGGCCGAAGGCGCGGTATGGCACGTGCTCCAGCGGGGCGTTGTGGCGGATGCGCAGCATCTCGCCGACCAGGTGGCTCGTCGTACCATTGCCGCCCGAGACGAAGGTCGAGCGGCCGCGCTCGCGGGCCCAGGCGAGATACTCGGGCAGCGTCGTCGCGGGGACGCGGCTGTTTACCAGAATGATGTTCGGCGCGTTCACCAGGTTGGTGAGTGGAGCGAAATCCTTCAGAAGGTCGTAGGGCAGCGGCTCTGACGCCATGGCGGCGGAAACGGCGTGAGAGGCAACGGTGCCCAGGCAGATCGTGTAGCCGTCGGGCGGCGCCTTGGCGACGATATCGGCACCGATGATCCCGCCTGCTCCCGGCCGGTTATCCACGATGAGGGGCTGCCCAAGGCGCTCGCCGGCCTGCGCCGCGACGATTCGAGCCAGGGCATCGGCGGTGGAGCCGGGGCCGAACGGCACCACGAAGCGAATCGGCCGGTTCGGGAAGCCGCTGACCTGCGCTATGGCCGGAGCGGCAAGGCCGACCCCAGTCGCCGCGACCATAAGGGCGCGGCGCGTGGTTCCAGAGCAACTCATCGGCGTCTCTCTCCTTGCCATCATGGGCGGTCGCGCAAGCGGTCCATCAGGGCCTTTTCCTGCCCTCCATCGACCTCGATCATGGTGCCGTTGACCATGTGCATCAGCGGCGAGGCGAGCATGGCGACGAGATTGCCGCACTCCTCGCTTTCCGCGATTCGACCGAGCGGGATCGAGGCCGGTGCGAGCTTGTCGGCCTCCTCGTAAGGCACGCCCATGTCGCGCGACATGGCCGCGACCAGCCCGGACCAGCGCTCCGTGCGCACGGGGCCAGGGTTCACCGCAACAAAGCTGACGTTGTGCTTGCCGTACTGGCCGGCGAGCGCCTTGGTGAGGTTCTGCCCGGCAGCATTGGCGGCGCCGGGTACAACTTCCCAATAGGAGGGCTTCACGCCGTCATTGCCGATGAGGTTCACGACGCGCCCAACTCCCTGCTTGACCATGATCGGGAGCGCGTGGCGGAGGCAGCGGACATACCCCAGGAATTTCAGCTGAAGGCCCTTCTCCCAATCCTCCTCGGTCAGCGTTTCGATCACGCCGCCAGGGGCAGAGCCCGCATTGTTCACCAGGATGTCGATGCGCCCCAGCGCCTCATGGGCCTTGGCGATGAAGTTCGCCGCGTCCGCGTCCTTGGTCAGATCCGCGGCGATGGGGACGATGTTCCGGCCGGTCTCGGCCGCCAACTCCTTCGCGGTTGCCTCCAGCACGTCCAGGCGGCGGGCGCAGATCGCCACGTCGCAGCCCTCGCGTGCCAAGGCGCGGGCGATGGCCTTGCCGATGCCTTCGCTACCGCCCGTGACGAGCGCCTTCTTTCCGCTGAGCCCCAGATCCATGATCGTTTTTCCCTTCCCGCTAATCGTGCGCTACGGCTTTATTTGAGTGACGTTAAACACGCTCGCGAGTTGCCGCAACCGGCGCGTGTCATCAAAGCGGCGATTTCGGAGAGGGGCCTCAAGCCCGCGCATCCGCCTCGCGCCCGCTGCGGATCTGCACGACGGGCGAGAGCAGCGTTGGATCCCCGGTTTCGTCGAAGCGCAAGCGTCCGCGCGTGCTGTCCATGTCGGTCTGGCGGAGCGCGTCGCGAATTGCGCGGCGGTCGGCGCGCCCCGCCTTCTCAATCGCGGCATAGGCTGCGTTCGCAGCGTCATAGGCCAATGCGTGGGTGCCGTCCGGCGCCTTGTTGTGGGCGGCGAGCAGTTCCGCCGTCAGACGCTGTGCCACTGGATTACGCGTCGCGGTCGCGATACTGAATGGGGTGACGTAGGTGACGCCCTCCGCGGCCGGTCCGGCAAGCTCGACATAGGCCGGAACAGCGTAGCCGTCGGAACCGAAGATCGGCAGGTTGGACTGCATTTGCCGAAGTTGCCGCACGATCAGCGCGCCCTCCGTGTAGCGCGACCAGTCGAGGATCGCGTCGGGGTTCGCCCCGCGTAGACGCGTGAGCTGCGCCGTGAAGTCGATGTCGCCGCGGGCGTAACGCTCCTCTGCCACGCTACTCAGGCCTTTGGCACGGCCCAACTCGTTGAAGGCCTCCACGCCGCCGCGGCCAAAGTCGTCGTTCACGGAGATGGTCGCGAAGCGTTTGGCCTGCGGGTGCCGCTCAGCGAGAAAGTCCACAAGGTCCGCGACCTGCTTCCGGTCGGGTACGGTGGAGCGGAAGATCCACTCATTGCCGAGGCGCGTCAGCCGCTGCGACGTCGCCGTGATGGCGATCTGCGCGACCTCCTCTTCCCGGAAAACCTGGGAGGCGGACAAGCTCGCGGGGCTGCTCACGCTGCCGAAGGCGAGCAGGACGCGGTCGCGCGTGGCGAAGCGACGGGCGATCGTCGTCGCCTCCTCCGGCCGTCCGCCATCGTCGGCGAAGACAACTTCGATGCGCTGCCCACGGATACCGCCTGCGCGATTGCGCGCTTCGGTCACGAGCTCGATGGCTTCGCGCATGCTCTGCCCGAAGGCGGCGGCGCTGCCCGAGAAGGGCCCGAAGGCGCCGACCCGGAGGGGGTCGCCGCGGCCCTGCGCGAGGGCGAGGGCTGGTGCCGCAATCAGGGAGGCGGAGGCCAGGAGGCTTCGGCGACGGATGGTCATCGGGGATTCCCTTCGAGGGTTGCGGCACCAACGTGCTGGGGTACTGGGCGGGCCCCGGCACCAAGGTAGCTGGCCCGCACATCCGGATCGCGGAGCAGGTCGGCGGCCGCGCCTTGCGCGACAATCCGACCACCCTCCATGACATAACCGCGGTCAGCCAGGCCGAGCGCGAGGCTGGCGTTCTGCTCGACGAGCAGGATGGTGATGCCCTCGGCCCGGAAGGCGCGCACGGCGCGCGCCACCTCCACGACCATCAGGGGTGCGAGGCCGAGCGTCGGCTCGTCCAGCATCAGCAGGCGCGGCCGCGCCATCATGGCGCGGCCGAAAGCCAGCATCTGCTGCTCCCCACCAGACAGGGTCCCGGCCGGCTGCCGGCGGCGCTCTCTCAGCCGCGGGAAGCGATGATACGCCGCGTCGAGCCCGGCGCGCATATCCGCCGCCCGGCGCCGCGCATGGCCGCCGACGCGCAGGTTCTCCTCCACGGTCAGCTCCGGGAAAACCCGCCGCCCCTCAGGCACATGGACGAGGCCCCGCGCGGCGACGCGGTCCGGTGTCAGTCCGGCGAGGCTCTGCCCGTCGAAGCGGATCGTCCCCGCCCGCGCGCGCAGCAGGCCGGAGATGGCACGCAGCGTCGTGCTCTTGCCTGCGCCGTTCGCGCCAATAAGGGTAACGACCTCGCCTGCCCCAACCTCGAGCGAAACGCCCCGCAAGCAGTCCAGATCCCCATAGCCGGCGACGAGACCCTCGACGCTCAGCATGCCAGCGCCTCCGCGAGTGCGTCCCGGCCGAGGTACGCCTCGACCACCCGCGCATCCGCCTGGATCTCGGCAGGCGCTCCGGTGGCGAGGTGCCGGCCGTAATTCAGCACCGTGACCCGGTCGCAGACGCCCATCACCACATCCATGTGATGCTCGACCAGAATGACAGTCGTCCCTGCCTCGCGGATGCGCGCGATCAGGTTCGTTAAAGCACCCGCCTCGATCGGGTTCAGCCCGGCCGCCGGCTCGTCCAACAGCAGGAGTTTTGGGCGCGATGCGATGGCACGGGCGATCTCCAGGAGGCGCCTGTGGCCATAGGCCAGCGTCCCTGCCGCGCGCTGCGCCTGGGCCGCGAGGCCGACGAAGTCCAGTGCCTCGGCGGCACGAGCCATGATTGCACGCTCCTCGCGCCGCTGGCCCGGCGGCCGGAACAGGGCAGCCAGCACGCCTGCCCCCGACTCCGCGTGCACGCCGATGGCCGCGTTCTCCAGCGCCGTCATCTCTCCGAAGAGCTTGAGGTTCTGAAAGGTCCGCCGGATGCCGAGGCGCGCGCGCCCCTCCGCCGCGAGCGAGGTGATATCCCGCCCCTCAAGCAGAAAGCAGCCGGCGCTCGACGGAAAGGCGCCTGCGATAAGGTTGAGGAAGGTGGTCTTTCCCGCGCCGTTCGGGCCAATCAGCCCGTGTACCGTGCCGGACGCCACCTGCATGTCGACGCTTTCGAGCGCCACGAGCCCGCCGAAGCGACGCGTCACCGCACGGGCTTCGAGCAGAAGCGCCGTCATGGCGCGGAAACCCTACGCCGGCGTCGAAGTGCGCCGAACAGCCCCGCGAGCCCGCCGGAGCCGAACAGCATCAGAACCACCACCGTCGCGCCGAAGACAAG
>JAQGHV010000278.1 GCA_028288785.1 Rhodospirillales bacterium
CGCCGTGGCGGCCGGACGGGCCGCAGTGGCACCGGCGGGCGTGGCGCTGGCAGCGGGTGCCGCCTCGGCAGGCTTCGGAGGTGCTGCCACGATACCGGCGGCGGCGTCGCGCTCGGCTTGGCGGGCAGCGGCCTCGGCGGCCTCCGCCTCTTCCTCGGCGCGGCGGGCGTCATCCTCGGCCTTGCGGGCGGCTTCCTCGGCGGCGGAGCGCACCATGAGGGCCTGCTGGGCGCGGGACTCGCGTTCACGCTGGGCCTCGACGCGACGCTGCTCCTCGAGGACGCGCACGCGGTTGGCCTGCTCGTTCTGGGTGAGCGGGCGGCCACCGGAGGGCGTCGGGCCGGCAGCGCGGGGGCCACTGGCACGGGCCGGGCCGGCGGTGCGCGGCAGCACCTGGGCGGGACCGGCGGAGCCGCTCGCCATCGGCGGCGCATTGCCGGTGCGCACGGGGCCGCTGTTCGGCGCGGCGGGGCCGACGCGCTTCTTCACAAGCTCCACCTGCACGGTCTTCGAGCGGCCGTGGGAGAAGCTTTGCTTGACGCTGCCGGCATCCACCGTCTTGCCGAGCTCAAGGCGCCCGGAGGGGCGAAGGCTCAGCCGGCTCTTGGCCGCGTCCTGGTCGTTATGGTCACTCATTCGGCGTCCGAACCCAATCTTCTTCAGCATCACGCCGGAGCGCCCATTGCGCACGGCGTCGTCTTTGTCGTCGCGTTGCCTGCGCGGAAACGCGGCAAGTAAGCCCAATGTGGTCCACCCGGCAAGCGCCCACGGCGCAGACCCGCCAAGCGCCGGCGGCAGACACGCCACGCGTCAGCCCTGGGGAGCCGACCATGTCGTGACGAAGCCGGCCAAACGCAATGCGTCCTGTTCAACCCGCGCCGCCAAGGGGCCCGACGAGAGGGCAACGTGGACCGCATGCACGCGTCCGAATATCCCGCCGAGCTCTTCCGCGACCAGCGGCGTCACCACCGGTACGTCACGGCGGCCGAGCAATTTGTCGCGCTCCGCCGCACTGCCTCCCGCGGCTTCGACCAGAAGCGCCGCGCGACCGGCCTGAAGCCATTCACGCACCGCCTGAAAGCCGGTCACCGCTTGCCCCGCCCGCCTCGCAAAGCCCAGATGATCGCGGATGCGCCGCTTGAGGCCGTCCACAATCTGCAGCCGCAGGTCAGGGGAAATTTGTATCGGACCACGCGCCGCCTTGATGAACCCGCCGCGTGTCAACGCGCGTTCTAGCACATCGGCACGCGCGCTCAACCAGAATCCCCGCCCCGGCAGCTTGGCCGCGAGATCGGCGACCAGCACGCGGTCCGGCGAGACGACGAAACGCAGCATCGCCTCACGCGGTGCACTCTCCCGCGTGACGATGCAGCGCCGAGTCGGGCCGCGCTCCGGCTCGTCCTCGGGGTCGAGGGCGGGAGTGGCGTCGGGTGCGGCCTCTAGCTTGTCTTCAGGCTGGGGCCCGTCTTCAGGCTGGGGCCCGTCTTCAGGCTGGGGGTCCGTCACCGGTCTCCTCCACGGCAGGCGCTTCCGCCCCGGCGGGCTCGTCGCCGAACCAGCCCGCGGCTTGACGCGCGGCCATGATGACCGCGTTGGCCGTCTCCTCGTCGATGGCTTCCTCGCCGAGGATTTCCATCAACTCGTCGGAGGCGAGGTCGGCGAGATCCTCGGTGGTCTTCACGCCCTTCTCGCCGAGCTGGACCATCATGGACGGGGTGAAGCCACCCAGCTCGCCCACTTCGTCGACCACGCCGAGTTCGCGGCGCTTATCGTCCAGTTCGCTGTCGCGCTTGTCGAGGAAGGCTTGGGCGCGGCGCTTGAGCTCCACGGCCACGCTCTCGTCGAAGCCCTCGATCGCGGCGAGCTCCTCGTCGTCGATCGCGATGACGTCCTCGATGGAGGTGAAGCCCTCCGCTATCAGCAGGCCGGCGATGACGTCGTCGACGTCGAGACCCTCCACGAACAGGCCGGTGCGCTTGCGGAATTCTTCCTGGCGACGCTCGGACTCTTCCGCTTCCGTCAGGATATCCACGTCCCAGCGGGTCAGCTGCGAGGCGAGGCGCACGTTCTGGCCGCGCCGGCCGATGGCGAGCGACAGCTGATCATCGGGGACGACGACCTCGCAGCGGCGAGCCTCGTCATCCAGCACGACCTTGCTGACCTCGGCCGGGGCGAGCGCGTTGACGATGAAGGTCGCGTTGTCGGGCGACCAGGGGATGATATCGATCTTCTCGCCCTGCAACTCGGCGACCACGGCCTGCACGCGGCTGCCGCGCATGCCGACGCAGGCGCCGACCGGGTCGATGGAGCTGTCACGGCTGATGACGGCCATCTTGGCGCGGCTGCCGGGATCGCGGGAGACCGCCTTGATCTCGATGATGCCGTCGTAGATCTCCGGCACTTCCTGAGCGAACAGCTTGGCCAGGAACCCGGGATGCGTGCGACTGAGAAAAATCTGCGGGCCGCGGGGTTCCTCGCGCACGTCGTAGATGTAGGCGCGCACGCGGTCGCCGTTGCGGTAGGCCTCGCGCGGGATGGTCTCGTCCCGGCGCAGCAGGGCCTCCGCGCGGCCGAGATCGACCATGAGGTTTCCGTACTCGGTGCGCTTGACGATGCCGTTGATGACCTCGCCGACGCGGTCCTTGTATTCGGAATACTGCTTGTGGCGCTCGACCTCGCGGACGCGCTGCACGATGACCTGCTTGGCGGTCTGCGCGGCGATCCGGCCGAAATCGATCGGCGGCAGCGGGTCGACGATGAACTCGCCGGTGGTGATGCCGGGCTTGATCTTGACCGCGATGCGCAGCGGCATCTGCGTCGCTTCGTTCTCGACCGGCTCGGCGTCCACGATCTCGGTGTAGCGGCGCAGCGTGACGGCGCCGTTGCGGCGGTCGATCTCGGCGCGGATATCCTTCTCATGCCCGTACTTGGCGCGGCCGGCCTTCTGGATGGCCTGCTCCATCGCCTCAAGCACTTCGTCGCGCTCGATCATTTTCTCACGCGCGACGGCCTCGGCGACCTGCAGCAGTTCCGGGCGGGGGATGGCGATATCGATGGCCATGGGTATGTCCCTCAGTTCTTCGGGGCTTGCGCCGCGGTGGCGGCAATGAGTTCGTCGGTGAGCACGAGCTTGGCACGGCGGATATTCTGCCGCGGCACGATGAGTTCGCTGCCATCCTCGAGCTTCAGGCGGGCATTCTCGGCATCGGCGCCGAGGGCCACGCCACGGAAGCGGCGGCGGCCCTCCATCGGCATCGCGAGCTCGATGGCGGCGATGTGGCCGGCGTAGCGTTCCCAATCCTTGGCGCGGGTCAGCGGGCGGTCGATGCCAGGCGAGCTGACTTCCAGCGTCCATTCGTTCTTGAAAGGATCGTTGACGTCGAGCACTGCGCTGACCGCGTGGCTGACCGCCTCGCAATCCTCGACCCGGAAGGGCGCACCGTCCGCGCGGTCTGCCATGACCTGCAGCACCGGCTTTTCCTTGCCGCTGACCTGCACGCGCACGAGCTCGTAGTCCATGTGCTCCAGGGTCGGGGCGATGGTATCGGCGATGCGGGCTTCGAGCCCTTCGTGGATCGGTCGTTCAGTCATGAGCGGTGCTGGCCAAGGTGTGGGTCGGATCGAAGGCAACAAAAAAGGCGGCCTCTCGCGAGGCCACCCCCCGAACATCGGATTGTGACGATGCGGATATAGCGACTCGCCGCCGACGGGACAAGCCCGGCGTTGTGC
>JAQGHV010000301.1 GCA_028288785.1 Rhodospirillales bacterium
TCTGGCAGGCCATGTCGCCGAGCCTGGCCCAGGCAACATCTGGCGGCGCGCAGCTGATCGACACCATGACCGCGAAGGCACACCGCTCTGCCGCCGGCGGAAAAGGGGGGCTGATGCACAGGCCATCGGACGCTCACGTGGCGGCCGCGGAACCAAGACGCACCTCGAAGCGGACGGGTTGGGGCGGCCGCTCACCTGGCTGCTGACTGTTGCGCATGACTGTTGCTCAGCGTGGCGATGCGCCGGTTGGGCAAGGCCTGCTGAACGGCTGGCGGCACCGGCCATCTGCGCTGCGGATATGGCCTACGACAGCGATCGTCTGCGGTCGTTCCTGATCAGCCGTGGAACCCTGCCGGTCATTCCAAACAATCCCAAACGCAAGCGCCCGCAGCCTTTCGACAAGGCCTCTACCCGGACCGTAACATCATCGAGCGCACCATCGGCAGACTGAAGGACTGGCGACGGACCGCAACACGATACCACAACCTCGCCACCAACGACGACGCAGCCATCACCTTCGCCGCCGTACTCACTTGGTGGTGCTAAATGAGTCTGGAGCCTAGAGCAGGACCGGCCAAAAAGCGTCCAAAGGGTCTAAGCCCCCCAGTCGGATTTCAGAAGCCTTCGCGCTCGATGCGCTTGCGCTCAACCTTGCGGGCGCGGCGGACAGCCTCGGCGGCTTCGCGGGCGCGGCGCTCGGAGGGCTTCTCGTAGTGGCGGCGCAGCTTCATCTCGCGAAAAACGCCTTCGCGCTGCAGCTTCTTCTTGAGCGCCTTGAGCGCCTGATCAATGTTGTTGTCACGGACGACGACCTGCACGCGGCTCAATCTCCTTACGGAAAGTGGATGGAATACGACGAGGAATGAGAGGGATGGCGCGCCGCCCCTCTTCCAGGAACGCTGCGTTAGCACAAAGTCGTCCTGTGCCGGAAGCCCCCTTGCGCATCGGGCCCGATCGAATAGTTCAACCCGGACAATGAGAAGTCTCCCATGGCCCTCCTGAAGATCGCCCGCCTCGGCCACCCTGTGCTGCTCGGCCGCGCTGCCGAGGTCGAGGATGCGACCGCGCCGGAGATCCAACGCCTCATCGCCGACATGGCGGAGACCATGGTGGATGCGGGCGGCATCGGCATCGCGGCGCCGCAGGTTCACGTGCCGCTGCGGCTGTTCCTGTTCCGCAGCGGGCCGGGCGCGCCGAGTGTTCTGATCAACCCGGAGATCGAGGCGATCGGCGACGAGGCCGACACCGCTTGGGAGGGGTGCCTGTCCATCCCTGGCCTGCGCGGCGCGGTGCCGCGGGCGAGCCGCGTCCGGTTCACCGGCCTGGACGAGACCGGTGCCCGCATCGAAGGCGAAGCCGAGGGCATGGCCGCCCGTGTCATTCAGCACGAGAATGACCATCTCGACGGCGTGCTCTACCTGAGCCGGATGCCGGACATGGCGCTGCTCGGCTTCACCGAGGAACTGGCAAGACGCGAGAAGGAACCCGAGTGATGGCCATCGAACAGAGCGCCGAGCGCGACGCGGCGGTGCGTGCCGCCCTGCCCCATGTGGCCCGGCTGGGTTGGGGGCGCACGGCAATCCGCGCCGGACTCTCGGATATCGGCGCGGATCCCGATAGCGAGGCCTGGTTGTTCCCCCGCGGCGCCATCGGCGCCATCGAGGCGTGGCTCGACCTGGCGGACCGCGACATGGCCGAGGCCGCACCAGGTGAAGGTCTGGCCGCGCTGCGCACACCCGCGCGCATCCGGCGCCTGGTGCTCCTGCGCCTCGATCAGGTTGGGCCACATCGCGAGGCGTTGCGCCGCGCCGTGGGCCGCCTCGCCTGCCATCCCGGCGCCGCGATCCGCACCGCGGCCCGAACCGCGGATGCGATGTGGAATGCCGCCGGCGACGCCTCGGCCGATTTTTCCTGGTACACGCGGCGCGCCAGCCTGGCGGCCGTGTACGGCGCCACCCTCGCCTACTGGTTGCGGCGCGAAGATCCGGGTCTTGTCGAGACCTCGGCATTTTTGGACCGCCGCCTCGCGGATCTCGCGGGCCTGTCGCGTGGGCGGAAGCGCGCGGAGCCGCTCGCCGCCTGAAACCCATGCCCGCAGCCGGCGTTCTGAAAATCGGAGCGGCGCGATTTCCGCGCGGCGATGGAGATCAGGGCGATGATGCGTGGCGGGTTGTTGTGGCTGGTCGGGATTCCCATTCCGATTATCATCGTCCTCTACCTGATTGGTTGGCTCTAACGCCAAGATACTGTAACGGCACGAAAGATGTAGCTTCCGGCGGGCGTGGCGGCCGTGTATAAGGCGGGCAGTTTCTCGGAAAGAACCGTCGCATGAAGAAATCCCGCATCTGGTTGGCCGGCGCGCTGGCGCTGGCTGTCGCTGCTCCCGCAATTGCCGACACATGCGCCTCGCCGGGCGAGCGCGCGGCTTTGGAGCTCAATGCTCTGCAGAGCCATCTCGCGGTTG
The DNA here is from genome assembly GCA_028288785.1 of Rhodospirillales bacterium. Classification (GTDB taxonomy): domain Bacteria; phylum Pseudomonadota; class Alphaproteobacteria; order Acetobacterales; family Acetobacteraceae; genus Plastoroseomonas. Next base: position 2,465 of record JAQGHV010000301.1, read on the forward strand.
TCGCCATTCGCTGCCAACAGGACGGGACCTATGCGAGCTTCGTCCGTCGTCACCAGGGTGACCTGACCAGTGCGAACCGCACGGCGCAGGTCCACTTCCGCCGCGCCTATGGCAGTCAGGGCACTGCACGTTTCAACAATTATGCGACCGAACTCATCAACGCGCATGACCAGGAAGCCGCGCGTTTCGAGGGTTTTCTGTGCCGTGACAATGCCGCGCTCTACCAGCAGGCTGTTGCCGCACCGACGTCTGTCGAGCTGATCCGGATGGCGAATACCCGGAACATCCTGATGACCTATGAGCCCGCGCTCTGCAGCACCGCGACGCCCGTGCGTGCCACGCGCGCCGCTCGCCCGGCCCGTCGCGCCCGCTGATCTGAATTAGAAGGCCGGGGCGTTCATTGCCCCGGCCTTCGACACTTAGCGGAGCAGGATTTCGACCCGACGGTTCTGCGGTTCGCGTGCGCCATCGCCCGTCGCCACGAGCGGACGGGTCTCCCCGAACGCCGTCACCAGGATATCGCCGCGAGCGACGCCGTTCCGCACGAGTTCCGCGGCGACCGCGTCTGCGCGGCGCTGCGACAATGCTTGGTTGTAGGCCGGCGTGCCGGCACGATCCGTGTGTCCGGACACTTCAAGCCGCGTAGCACCGCCGGTGCGCCGAGCATTCAGCGACGCCTCGGCGATGATCTGTCGCGCGCGCTCGGTGAGATCGGCCCGGTCGTAGTCGAAGAACACCAGGAATGTGCGCACCGTCGGGGGGGCAACATTCGGCGCGGCCGCAGCGGGCGCAGGCGGTGCCGGGTTGAAGGCGTAGCGAATACCCAACAGCAGCGAGTGGTTGTAGGTCTCGGTTTCCACCCGGCCGCTCGCGATCGCCGCGCCGGTACTGCGACTCTCGGCTCGGGCCGGGATGCTCGGGTTCTGTGTGCCGATGAAGCGATATTCTGCGGTTACCGCGGCGCCCGGCAGAAATTCCAGTGGGAAGGCGAGGCCTGCGATGCCTTGGAACGCGAAGCGGCCGTCGCTGCCCGAGGCCGTGAGGCGCACATCCGTGGCGTTGCCAGACAGGCGCAGTTGTCGCCAATCGGTCACAACATAGCCAAGGCCAGCGCCGACGTAGGGTACCACCGGTCCAAAGCTTCCTAGGTCGAGCAGGACGTTGGCCATGATGCCGTAGCTGTCCTGCTGGCCCGACGCACCCAGCCGTCCGGCGCCGCTAAATCCGGAAGCGCCTTCGATCTCGTTGCGTCGAAAATTGCCCTCGACCTCCGCGCGCAGGCCGTTGCCGAAGCCCCAGCCGAGGCTCAGGACGCCGGCGAAGCCAGGATCGAAGGTGAGCGAACCGGAGGGGTTGATGCCGAGACCGCGAAGTTGCGTGGCACCATTGCCCTCGACTGAGAGGGAAGAATCCTGCAGCAGGTTCAGGCCGGCGCCAGCCGCGATATACGGCCCGGAAACCGCATCTGTAGGCCGGAGGACCTGCGCCGCAACGGGGCGGGCAACAAAAAGGGCAGTGCTCAGGAGCAGGAAGAAGCGGGAGTTCAACACCAATTTCCAACCTGGCGCGGCGGGTAGCGCGCGATCTGCGAGATTGCGGTGCTACATACCACACCGAGGCAACTGGCCAAGTTGCAATCTGCACGATTTCCGCGCAGGCGAGGTGCCCGGTTTCCCGGGCACCCCTGTTTTCGCTTAGCGCAGGACGATTTCCACGCGGCGGTTCTGCGGCTCACGCACGCCATCGGCCGTCGGCACGAGCGGGCGGGTTTCGCCGAACGCGCTGATCGAGATCATCTCGCGGGAGACGCCGCGGCTGACGAGTTCAGCCGCCACGGTGTTCGCACGGCGCTGCGACAGGCCCTGATTGTAGGCGGGCGTGCCCGAGCGGTCGGCGTGGCCGGCCACTTCGATGCGGGTCGACTGCACGCGCGGCGCGGCGGAGGCGGCCTCGCCGATGATCTGGCGAGCACGATCCGTCAGGTCCGCACGGTTCCAGTCGAAGAACACCAGGTAGGTCCGGGCGGTCGCCGGGGGAGGAGCGGCCTCTGGAGCAGCCTGGGCAACCGCACGCTGGCCGAAGGAGTAGCGCAGACCGGCGAGAACCGAGTGGTTCAGGTTCTGGTAATCATGCTGGATGCCGCGGCCAGCGAACGTTGCGCGCTGATCCTGCGCCAGAGTGCCGAAGAAGCGGTACTCGGCAGTCAAGGAGAGGCCCGGAACGGAGGCGATCGGGATGGCGAGGCCGGCGATGCCTTGGTAGGCGAAGTTGCCGCTCTGGTCATCGACCCGGAAGCGACCGGGGCCAACGTTACCTGGGCCGGTATTTCCGTTGATGTCGGTGTGCTGGAACGCATAGCCGATGCCGCCACCGATATAGGGGCGAGCAAAGGGAATGGTGATCGGCAACTCGTAGAGCACGTTGAACATCGCCGCGTAGGTGCGGGTCTCGCCTTCGGTATTGCCGGTGAAGCCTGTGCCGCGAACGCGACGGGCATCATTGGAACGCGCGCTGCCCTCAACTTCCAGGCGGAAGCCGTTGCCAAAGCCGTAGCCGACCGAGAGGACGCCGACCCAGCCGGGGTTCTCGTGCTGGATCTTGATGCCGTTATCCTTGGAGTCGAGCATGTAGTTGATGCCGGCGCCCGCGCCGATATAGACCCCGGCGGTGGGGGAATAGGCCGGTGGGGCAAACAGCTGGGCGTGGGCCGCAACCGGCGCCGCCAGTATGGTAGCGGCCAAAAGGCCAGTCCTCATCCGCATAGCAAGCTCCTCGAGTCATTTGGTCGGTGTGATCATCCACACCGCAGACCGAGAACGCCGAGCGAGGGACATCGTTCGTCTACACACGAAAACTTGCACATCAACCGATGAAACTCTTAGGCGAACGCAGAAAGGCGCCCGGTTCCCCGGACGCCTTCCCCTAACATTTTGCCGTGAGGCGCTGCGTAATTAGCGCAGGACGATCTCGACGCGGCGGTTCTGCGGCTCACGCACACCATCGGCGGTCGGAACCAGCGGACGGGTCTCGCCAAAGGCGCTGATCGCGATCGCTTCGCGGTTCACGCCGCGACGGACCAGTTCGGCCGCCACGGTGTTGGCGCGGCGCTGCGACAAGCCCTGGTTGTAGGCGGGCGTGCCCGAGCGGTCGGCGTGGCCAGCCACTTCGATGCGCGTCGAAGCAACGCTCGTGGAGGCGGAAGCGGCCTCGCCGATGATCTGGCGAGCGCGTTCCGTCAGGTCTGCACGGTTCCAATCGAAGAACACGATGTAGGTGCGAGCGGTTGCCGGCGGCGGCGGCGTCACGACCGTCGTGGCCCGTGCAACCTGGCCGAAGTTGTAACGCAGGCCAACCAGGATCGAGTGATTGAAGTTGTCGGCATCGAAAGTGCTGCGCGTGGTGGTCGCCACGCCGGCGGCCGAGGTCGTGGTCGTGGTCCGCTCCAGTTCATGACCGAGCGTGCCGAGGAAACGGTACTCGGCGGTGATGGCCAAGCCCGGCACGGCGGCGATCGGGATGGCCAAGCCGGCGATGCCCTGGAACGCGAAGTTGCCCTCATCGTCGGAGATCGAGGTACTCGTCGTCGCCGTACGGCCGCGAACGTCATAGTCGTGGATCACATAGCCGGCGCCGACGCCGACATAGGGCCGCACGGCGCCGAGCGGGAGTTCGTACAGAACGTTGGCCATCGCGCCGTAGGTGCGGATGGTGCCGCCGGAGCTGAAGCGGGTGTTACCGGCCTGGATGCGCTCAGCGTCGTTGGTCCGGAAACTGCCTTCGACTTCAAGCCGAAGACCATTGCCGAAACCGAAGCCGATGCTAGCCACACCGACCAAGCCAATGTCGCTGCTGACTTCGATGCCGGCATCCTTCGTGCTCTGAAGGAAGTTAGCGCCAGCGCCGGCGCCAATGTAGAGCCCGGTCACAGGCTGGGCCTGTGCCGCGAGCGGCAGCGCCAACATGGTCGCGGCCAGAAGGGCCTTCTTGAGGCTCATTGCATCTCTCCTCACGTTCAAACGTGCTATCTCTTCGCAGGGCCACCGCGCGCTCCCCCGAGCACACTGAAGTAACACTGCGTGGGAGCACCCTAGCACCGCGTTCCGGCAAAGACAGCCACCCGCGAGGCATTTGTGCCGCATGTGGCAGATAAGTCACATGCCAGGCCTGCAGGCTGGCCACAGCGCCATCAGCGGCTGTGGAAGCGTCTCAGAAACCGCGGACCGCCTCGAGGTCGGACAGCCCAGCAAGGCTTCCATGTGGCAAAAGCCGTGTCGCGTGGCCCATTTTGCGGCCGGGACGCGGTTCGGCCTTGCCATAGAGATGGCCAACGATCTCAGGCGCCGAGAGCAAGTCCGGCCAGCGCGCCATTCCCTCGGGACCAACCAGATTGCGCATCACGGCATCATGGTGCCGGCTCGCGCTCGCCAAGGGCAGGCCGGCAACGGCGCGGATATGCTGCTCGAACTGGCTCGCACCGCACGCCTCGATCGTCCAGTGCCCTGAATTGTGCGGCCTCGGCGCGATCTCGTTGCCCACCAGCGTCCCGCTGGGCAACAGGAACAACTCCAACGCGGCGACTCCGATCAGGCCGAGCGCCTTCGCCAGGCGCGTTGCATGCGCCTGGGCCGCCAGCGCGACCGATGCGGGGATGCGAGCCGGGGCGAAGGTCAGGTCCAGGATGTGATGAAGGTGCCGATTCTCAGCGATATCGAACACCGCGGTCGCACCATCCACGCCCCGCGCCACGATGGCGGAAAGCTCCATGGTGAAGGGCACGAACCCTTCCAGGATCAGCGGCCGGGGTGCCAGCCGCTGCCACGCGGGCGCGACGTCGGCGGTGTCCCGCAGCACCGCCTGCCCCCGCCCATCATAGCCGAGTCGGGTCGTCTTCAGCACCGCAGGCAGCCCGATCGTTGCGAGCGCCCGCCGAAGGTCCGCCTCGCTGCCAATCGCCTCCCAAGGCGCGGTCGGAATGCCTGCCTCCGCCATGAAGCGCTTTTCGGCCACCCGGTCCTGGCAGATCGCCAGGACCCTCGCACTCGGATGGCAGGGGGCGAGCGGGCCGAGGATGTCCAAGGTCCGCGACGGCACATTCTCGAATTCAAAGGTTACGACATCGACGGCGCGCCCAAATTCGACCAGCGCGTCCTCATCGGTGTAGCCCGCGACGGTGTGCCGCGTGGCGACCTGCATGGCTGGCTGATCGGCCTCCGGCGCATAGACATGCGTGCGATAGCCCAGCCGCGCAGCCGCCAGCGCCGACATGCGCCCGAGTTGTCCGCCGCCGAGAATGCCGATGGTCGCGTTGGGCGGCAGGCTCATGCGGCAGAGTCGCTCGGCTGCTCCGGCACGGCAGCGGTCTGTGCCGCACGGAGTGCCTCGAGCCGGGTGGCGAGGGCGGGATCTGAAATGGCAAGGATGGCGGCGGCAAGCAATGCCGCGTTGATCGCGCCGGCCTTGCCGATCGCCAGCGTCCCAACCGGAATGCCCGCCGGCATCTGCACGATGGAGAGCAGGCTGTCCTGCCCACGCAGCGCATGGCTCTCGACCGGAACGCCCAGCACGGGGAGCCGGGTGAGCGCGGCCACCATCCCCGGCAGATGAGCGGCCCCGCCGGCGCCGGCGATGATAATTCGCAAGCCCCGCTCAACCGCCGTTTTCGCATAGGCGACCATGCGGTCGGGCGTGCGATGGGCCGAGACCACGCGGTACTCGAAGGGGATCGCCAGCTCGGTCAGCATCGCCTCCGCGTGGCGCATCGTCTCGTGGTCCGAGCGGCTGCCCATGATGACACCGACCAGCGGCGTCACGCGATGATATCCGGCACCAGGCGGCTTTCCAGCCGGATGATGTCGTCCTTCAGCTTCAGCTTGCGCTTCTTCAGCCGCGCGAGCTGGATTTGATCGACCGGCACGCCCTCCATCCGGGCGATGACGGTGTCAAGGTCGCGGTGTTCGCTGCGCATCTCGTGCAACTGGCGCAGCAGCGAATCGCGGTTCTCGATCATCCCTGCACCTCCCTCGCAGACAAATTACCATGCGTATGCCGCCGCAGTTGCGCTAGGATACCTGTTCGCGCGCGTCCTCGGGACTTCGCCCGGGGCGCCTGCGGCACGACCGCCGGGCTGTTCCGGGCGGTCACATCACGGAGGATGTCCGCTCCATGCCGACTGAGGCCCGTATCTCCACCCTCGAAACCCGCCACGCGGCGCTCGACCGACGCATCTCCGACGAGGGGCAACGACCCGCCCCCGACACTCAGGCGCTGAGCCGGCTCAAACTGGAGAAACTCAGGCTTAAGGAAGAGCTGGAAAAGCTGCGACATCAGACGCACTGAACGGCGGCGCGCCGGCCTCCCGAGGGAGGTCGGCACGCAACGCCTGGGTCGCACGGAAAGGCGCATCGCCGCGAGGTGCCGGCTACGCGGCGTCCTCTTCCATCGGGAGCGGCGGCAGGTTCGCGGGGCGCTCGCCGGCGGCCACGACCGCCGCGTTCAGGTCGCCCTGGGTGCAGAGGCCAAGAATTACCGGGTCACGCGGCTTGATGTTCGCGCTGTTCCAATGGGTCCGGTCGCGCACCTTGGCGATGGTTTCCTTGGTGGTGCCGAGCAGCTTTCCGATGACGTTTTCGCCTAGATGCGGGTAGTTGCGCAGCAGGAACGCGATGCCGTCGGGCCGATCGTTGCGTTTGGCCACGGGAGTGTAGCGGGCACCCTTGCCGCGGACCTTGGTGGTCGGCAGCGAGTTGTCCATCAGCACCAGCCGGGCGTTTTCGTCAGCCTCGGCGCGGGCAATTTCCTCGCGCGTCAACTGGCCGTTGGTGATGGGGTCATAGCCCACGATACCCTGCGCCACTTCGCCATCGGCAATCGCCTGGATTTCCAGCGGATGCATGCCGACAAAATCGGCGACCTGCTCAAAGGTCAGGGACGTTTTTTCGATCAGCCACACGGCGGTGGCCTTCGGCATCAGGGGCTGTGGCATCGGAACCTCTAGGGACGCGGGGGCGCGGGGCGCCCCTGGCGGATTTGTCCGGATATAGGCGTGCGGCGCGGGCCGGTCAAAGGCCTAAAGCGGGATTCGTTGCGGCGAAATGATTGAAAAGGCTGATTATGCGATTGGACAAGCGGATCCAGTAGCCGACGAGACGCAAGGGGCCGAAGATACGCCCGACAGGAGAAACGCATGGAAAACGACGACAAGCCCCGCCCCGCGAATGGATTTGTACCGCCGGCCTTCGATGGCTGGTCCGTGGCCGACCTGCGCGATCACATCGCGGCGTTGCGCGCCGACGTCACCCGCGCCGAAGCCGTGATCGCCGCGCGCGAGGGTAGCCAGAAGGCGGCGGCGGGCTTTTTCAACCTGCCGAAGGCACCGCCGGAGGAGTGATCGGCGCCCGCGCCACCGGAAGCGCCAGCCGCTTGCCCGCGCCACCGGTCCCCGCGAAGGCGAAGCGTTCGAGGACATCCGCCGGCCATTCGGCGACGCGCCGGCGCGTCAGGTCGACACAGAGGTAGATGACCTCGTTTTCCGCCACCTGCCAGCCTTCCTCGGCGTGCAGCATCACGTGGCGGAGCAGCAGCCGCTTGGCGTCATACGTCAGCACCTCGGTGGTGCAGGCGAGCGGCATGCCCTCCATCACCTCCCGCGTGTAGCCCTGCCAGCTCTCGGCAGCGAAGGTGCCGAGGCCTCGCGCCCGGAAGCCCGGGCCCAGCCCAAGCCCCGGCCAGACCACATCCGTCGCGAGGTCGAAGGCGACGAGGTAGTAGGCGAGATTCATGTGTCCGTAGTGGTCCACCCACTCGGGCTTCACCCGCGTGAGCGGCGTCGCAGGCATCAATGTATATCGTCGGCCTGGCAGAACGCCTCGCGCAGCATCGCCGCGTTGAACCCCTCCGAGCGCGCCATCGCCAGGATGACCGCTTCCTTGCGCGTCAACAGGTCGATCACACCAAGGATCTTCGTGACACTCGCGGCCGGGATGACGACGGCGCCGTGGCGATCGGCATGGACCACATCGTCGGTGGCGACCGACATGCCGTGCACGTTCACCGGGGCGCCGAACGCCACGTTGTGCACATGCGCATGGCTCGGATTGATGCTGCCGGCGATGAGCTGGAAGCCGGGCGCAAGCATGTCGAGGTCGCGGATCGAGCCGGAGGTGACGCAGCCCAGAGCGCCCAGGCCCTTGTGCACATTACTGTTCACCTCGCCCCAGAAGGCGCCGATGCCCGGCGTCGGGTCGAGGTCTTCGAGGATCACCACGGTCGGCATCGCTGCCGCGCCGACATACTCGTACCAGCCGAGCCTGACAGCGCGATCCTCCTCCTTGGCACGGCCGGAGGGCGCGGCGGCGCGGATGGTGCCGACGCGAGCGAGGCCGCAGATCGGCGGCAGGGTCACGTCGGCGATCGCGAATTGCTTCACCGTGAAGCCGAAGCCGCGCCGCTCGGGGTTGGTGATCTCGA
>JAQGHV010000358.1 GCA_028288785.1 Rhodospirillales bacterium
GGAGGAATTCGAAGCGGCCCTCGACGAAGTGGTCGTTCCGGAACATCCCCTCGGCGGCAGCGCGCACGCGGCCCTCATCGATGTGCTGGATGCGCCCGCGCCCCTCATTCTTGCCGCGCCGCACCCCGCCCTCGTAGATCATCGCGCGATCCTGGCCGTCCTCGCGCCACCGCACCACGGCGCGACCATTGCCCTCGGCGGGGCCTTCCGGACAGTCGCCGGTCCAGCTCGCGGTCACATCGCGAGCGCCGCGTCCGAGCCCGCCGACCCACAGCCAGCAACCGCCCTTGCCATCCGTCACGAAGCCCGAGCGCCCGCCGGGAACCATGAGTTCGCCCTCTGGCGGTGGTCCAGCGGCGGCAATCAGCAGCATCAGCGTGCACAGGATCAGGTTTCGCATCATCGGGCATTCCAATCAGGGGGAGCGCCTGCCTACCCCTTACGGCTGCCTGAGTTCAACCACGCAGGCCGTCGCGCATGACCGGCTGGGAACGCTTCTCCGAGAGCTTTTTCAACGCCGAGGTCATGGCGCGCTACCTGCCCGACATCATCAAGGGATTCTTCGTCACCGTCGAGCTCGCGATCCTGATCGTCATCGCGGGCCTCACTTTCGGCCTCACGCTCGCCATCATCCGAAGCCTCGGCATCCGCCCGCTCAACTGGCTGATCATCTTCACGGTGGACCTGTTCCGCGCCCTGCCGCCGCTGGTCATCATCGTGTTGCTGTACTTCGGACTGCCCGCCGCCGGCCTCAACCTCTCGGGCTTCGAGGCCACCTGGCTGTCGCTCACCCTCGTGCTGATGAGCTTTTCCGAGGAGATTTTCTGGGCCGGCATCACCGCCGTGCCGAAAGGCCAGTGGGAAGCCGCGCGCTCGACCGGCCTCACCTTCATGGCGACCCTCCGGCTGGTCGTGCTGCCGCAGGCCCTCCGCATGGTCATCCCGCCCATCACCAACCGCACCATCGCGATCACCAAGGGCACCGCGCTCGGCTCGGTGGTCGCTGTTTCGGAAATCCTGGGTGCCGCGCAATCGGGGCTGTCGCACGCCTTCAACGCCTCCCCGCTTACGCTCGGTGCGCTCGCCTACGTTGTGCTATTCTTCCCGGTGGTCCTGTTCGGCCGCTGGGTCGAGACGCGCTTCGCCTGGAAACGCTGAGCATGAACGAGCTGCTCGCCGCGTTCTTCAACCTCGATATCCTGCGCCAGGCTTGGCCCATCCTGCTTGATGGCCTGATCCAGACGGTCCTGCTTTCGCTCGTCGTGGTCCCGCTGGGCATCATCATGGGCATCACGCTCGCCCTGCTCTCGACCGTGCGTAACCGCTGCGTGCGCTACCCGCTGATCGCCTTCACCGACCTGTTCCGCGCCATTCCGCCGCTGGTGCTGCTCATCTTCCTCTATGCGGGCCTGCCCTTCGCGGGCTGGGAGATCGGCGCCTGGGGAGCGGTGGCCGTCGGCTTCATGCTCAACACCGGAGCCTATTACGGTGAAATCCTGCGAGCGGGCATCGAATCCATCCCAGCCGGCCAACTCGAAGCGGCGCGGTCAACCGGTCTCACGCGCTTGCAGACCCTTCGCTACATCGTGCTGCCCCAAGCCGTCCGGAACACCCTGCCCGACCTCACCTCCAACACCCTCGAAGTGGTGAAGCTCACCTCCATCGCCAGCGTCGTGGCACTTCCCGAACTGCTGTTCCAGGCGCGTCAGGCGCAAAGCGTCACCTTCAACGCCACGCCCATCATGGTGGCCGCCATCGCCTACTTCATCCTGCTCTGGCCCCTGGTTCGCCTGCTGAGCCGACTGGAAAACCGCCAGATCGCGGGACGCAGGTAGGAAGCGGGCCCGCACCGGCTGCGGGGTGGCACGCTGATGGATCCGGTCGCCCCAGCGACGCGTTTGGCCCAGCGAGATCGGCGGGAGTCCACGGGCGCGAAACCGCCCCGTTCCTGAGCCGTTGTCTCCGGGAGAAAAGGGGATCATCGAATGCTTCTACCAGTAGACTCGACCGTCGCCGTCATCGATGGGGAGAAGCTGCGACTTTTCCGAAACACCGGCGAGCCCGGTGCGCCCAAGCTGGTAGCGCTCGAGGAGCCGGAGCTTAGCAGCGAGAACAAGAGCTCCGGGTCCCGACACTCCAGCAGCTCTGCCAACAACAATGACAGCCGACTTGACGAAGACAGCTTCGTCGTTGCGGTTGTGGGCTGGCTGAACACGCAAGCACTGGGCAAAGGGTTTGAGGAGCTTGCCGTGATAGCGGCACCCAAGTCGCTTGGGGAGCTCCGCAAGCACTACCACAAGGCGCTCGAAGCCAAGATCGTCGTTGAGCTCGCGAAGGACCTGACCGGGCACTCAACCGCCGATATCGAGGTGGCGCTGGCGAAAGCCTGATACCGCCGTTTTTGGATACGGTTCGTGTGGTGGCGTGAGTGGTGATGATAGTTCGCGCAGCGCCTCGGGCTCAGGCAGCGGTCTGAGCCCGCGATTACCTTGCACTCGTGGCTCGGTAATGGCCGCTTGCACCGGTGGGCGTTTTGGCCGCCGTGGGGTCCTCCAGCACAAGCTTGACGCCGTATGCACTGCTACGATGCCGGTGTTTATCAATGTGCCGGCTTTCGGTGCCATTGCCGCGAAGGTCATCGTCGACCGATGGCGGTGAGCTGCCCTTCAGCGCGATCGCGGCGCAGGGCCATATCCTTTGGCCGCCTGGACTCCAGGCATATGCGCGGGGTGTGTCACGTGTAGGGAACGCCGGCCACCACTGCGCACCTTACCCAGCTGCCGGCGGTACCCAGCTTGGCCGGCATCACCCCAATCAGCCGGCCCCGCATCACCCGTTCCGGCAAGACTGTGAGCACACAGCTGCGGCACCCGCCTCACACCAGGCAACCACGCGGCAGGCCCCCGGTTAGGCAGCATGATCCCTGCGGCAGCACCCGTGCCCTGATGCCGTTGTCCCCAGCAAAGGCCCAACGCTTGCCGCAAGCCGTCTTCCTGAACCGAATCGCGACCGCGGTGCCGCCGCACCAGATCCACTCCGCGTTCACCGCCTTCGCCACCGGTCACACGGCGAACGAGAAGGACCGCCGCGCGCTCATCCGCATGGCCGACCGCTGCCACATCGAAAGCCGCCACTCGGTGCTGGAACCCCAGATGCCGCTCGGCTCCGGAACCACATGCGGTTTCTACCAGAACGCCCTACCCTTCCCGAGCACCCGCACGCGCATGACCCGCTATGAGGCCGCCGCGCCGGCGCTGGCCGAGGCGGCGCTCGAACGGCTCGGACTCGCGGATGAAGGGCCGCGCATTACCCACCTCGTATTCGCCACCTGCACCGGCTTCGCCGCCCCCGGCCTCGACCATTGGGTGATCGACCGCTACCGCATTCCCGGCCATGTCGAACGCACCACCGTGGGCTTCATGGGCTGCCAGGCCGCGATCAACGCACTGAAGCTCGCTTGGCACGTCGTCCGCAGCGACCCGGCCGCACGGGTCTGCGTCATCTGCCTGGAGCTCTGCACCCTGCATCTGCAGGACAGCACCGACCTCGAGCAGCTTCTCGCCTTCCTCATCTTCGCCGATGGCTGCGCCGCGGCCCTTGTCACCGCCGATCCCGGCGGCATGCGCCTCGAAGGATTCCGCGCGGGGCTCATCCCGCAGGCCGCCGACATGATCACTTGGCGCATCGGCGACCAGGGTTTCGACATGACCCTCTCCGGCATGGTGCCCTTCACCCTTGCGCATGCGCTGCCCGAGTGGCGCGACGCCATCCTCGCCGGCGCCGGCGTCGCCGATATCGACCTCTGGGCGGTCCACCCTGGCGGCCGCAGCATCCTCGATGCCGTGGCCCACGGGCTCGATCTGCGGGACAAAGCACTCGACACAAGCCGCGCGGTGTTGCGGGATTACGGCAACATGTCGTCGGTAACCGTCATGTTCGTGCTCGCGGCCATGCTCGCGGAGGCGCGCACGGGTCAGCGCGGCTGCGCCATGGCGTTTGGCCCCGGCCTCTCGGCCGAGACCATGCGCTTCACCATGGCGTAGCCATGCTGCGCACCCGTTCCACCGCCACCGAGATCATGGACGATGCGCGCCAGACCGAGGCCGCGTTCCGCACCGCGCTGCGTAACCTCGAATGGCTCACGCGCGTCACCTTCGGCTACCGCCCGACGCTCCGTTTCCTCGACCGTGTCGTGGCGGAGACCGGCGTGCGCTCGCTCTCCATCCTGGATGTCGGTGCCGGCGGCGGCGACATGCTGCGCCGCATCTCCCGCTGGGGGGAACGGCGCGGCATCGCCCTCACGCTTACCGGCTGCGACCTCTCGCCCTGGGCGGAGCGCCACGCGAGGCAGGCGGGTACACCGGGCGAATGGATCACCGGCGATGTCTTCACGCTGCCAAGGGAGCGGCGCTTCGACATCATCCTGTGCTCGCTGTTCACCCATCACCTGCCCGATCCCGCGCTGGTGCGCTTTCTCCAGCTGATCGACGAGCGCGCCACGCGCGGCTGGTTCGTCAGCGACCTGCACCGGCATTGGCTCGCCTGGGGTGGGCTTTGGCTGCTGGTGCGCGTCACCTTCATGGACCCCATGGTCCGGCATGATTCCACCGTTTCGGTCGCACGCGGTTTCGTCGGTGCGGACTGGGACGCCGCGCTGGCCGCCGCCGGCATTCGCGCCGAGCGAAGGTGGCAGTTCCCCTTCCGGTGGTCGGTGGCGGTGCTGCGCTGATGGATGCCGAGATCCTCATCCTCGGCGGCGGCGCTGCCGGCTCGGCCGCCGCAATCATACTTGCCCGCGCGGGACGCTCGGTACTCGTCCTCGAACGGGAACGCGCCGCGCGCGAAAAGGTCTGCGGCGAGTTCCTTGGTGCCGACACGGCCGGTCACTTGGCTCGGCTGGGGATCAGTCCTGCAGCGCTTGGCGGAGTGGCGCTGCATCGCGCGCAGATCGCGCATGGGAACCGCCTCGCCGACCACCCGCTACCCTTCACCGCCTGGGGTCTCCCGCGCAGCACCTTGGACGAGGCCCTGCTGGCCGAGGCCGCCCGGCTCGGCGCGGCCGTGCTGCGCGGTGCCACCGCGCAGGGTTTGATGCCCGAGAAGCGCGGTTGGGGCGTCCGCCTTGGGGATGGCCGCCTGCTGTATGCGCCGTTGTTGGTGCTCGCCACCGGTAAGCACGACCTTCGCGGCCAGCCACGCGCTTCAGGAACCGGCTCGGTCGGGCTCAAACTGCACCTTCGGCTGCAGGCGCCCCCCGCCGGCATTGTTCTGTTCCCGCTCCCGGGCGGCTATGCCGGGCTGCAGCCGAGCACCCATGGCCGCGCCAACCTCTGCGTCGCCCTCAGCCGCGGCGCGGCGCCCGGCCCGGCGCGGAGTGCCGAAGCACTGCTCGCCTTCGTCGCCGACGCCTCTGTCCACGGCACCCACCTGCTGCGCGACGCCGAGCCCGTCACGAACCGCGCGCTCGCCATCGCCGGCATACCCTACGGCTTCCGTCACGCCGCGCCGGCGGATGAGTCCGGACTCTACCGGGTCGGCGACCAGCTTTCCGTCATCCACTCCCTGGCCGGCAGCGGTGTCGCCATGGCACTTGCGAGCGGCATCGGCGCGGGCGAGGCGATCCTTGCCGCTCAACCCGCGGGCGCCTTCCATGCGCAATGGCGCCGGCGCGTCAGCGCGCCGATGCGCTGGGCGGGAACGGCCGCCGGCGTGCTGGCGGCGATGCCCGGCCTGTCCACGCAACTCGCCGCGCAGCTACCGCGAGGCATGGCCATGATCGCGCGCCATACCCGGGTGGCGTAGAGCCCCGCCCCTCAGCCGGTTCCGCCATCGTCGCGTTGGCCGCCTTCCGCCAGCTTGCGCAGCTGGTCCGCCGTCAGCCCGGCAGGGACCGATCCTTGAAGCGTTCCGTCCCCCACTTCGCGGTGCGCCTCATCGGTCGGCGCACCTTCCGGCGTCGATGTCGCCGGCTTCTTGCCCGGCTCCTGCGCGGCTGGCACGGACTCCTCCGCCGGCTTGTCCTTGTCGTTCGCCATGGCCTTGTCACCCCTGTCGTTTGCCTGCGCCGAAGCTGGCAGGACCCATACAACGCTCTGGTCCCTGCCCGGCCCGGTCACGGAATTGGGCGGCACGGACACGTGATCCGGTCGAGCGACGGTCTGCGCGTTGACGCCTGCATTGGCAGGACCAAAGCCCATGGCGAGCAGGCCCCTTACCCGTCCACCCACCGTTTGGCCGCATGTCGCAGGCAATTGGTGCCGAACCTCCGCGGATCTCTGCGATGGCGCCGATGCTTGACGCGCTGATCATCGGCGGCGGTCCCGCCGGCCTTACCGCGGCGCTGTATCTGGCGCGCTTCCGCCGCCGCGTCCTCGTGGCCGATGATGGTGCGCCGCGCGCCGCGTGGATACCGACCAGCCATAACGTCCCGTTTTTCGCCGATGGTATCGCCGGCACCGAGATCCTGGCTCGCCAGGCTGAGGCGGTCGGCCGCTATGACGTGCCGATCGTGGGCGGCACCGTTACCACCCTGGAGCGCGCGCGCGATGGCTTCGTGGCGGTGCTGGAGCATGCGGGCGCTGAGCCAAGGCGGATCGAGGCACGGCGCGTTGTCCTGGCGACCGGCGCGGTCGATATCGAACCCGACCTTCCTGACCTGCCGGACGCCGTGCGTCGCGGCCTCGTCCGCTACTGCCCGATCTGCGATGGCTTCGAAGCGCGTGGCCGGCGCATCGCGGTGATCGGCCACGGCGATCGTGGCCTGGGTGAGGCCGCCTTCATCGCCCGCACCTATTCCGATGACGTCACCCTCCTGACGCTCGGCGATACACTGGAACTCAGTCCCGAACAGCGCGGACTCGCCCAGCGTCACGGCATCAAGGTGATCAAGGAACCAGTCTCCGCGCTCGATATGACGGATGGGCGTATCGGTGCGGTGCGGATCGACGGCCATGAGCACCGCTTCGAGGTGCTCTATTCGGCGCTCGGCCTACGCTATCGCTCCGGCTTGGCTAAATGCCTCGGAGCCGAACACGATGCCTCCGGCGCCCTGCGGGTCGATGAACACAACCAGACCACGGTAGAGGGCCTCTACGCGGCCGGTGACGTCGTGCGTGGGCTCGACCAGATCGTGGTGGCCATGGGCCATTCCGCCATCGCAGCCACGCATATCCACAACCACTGCGGACCGCCGACCGAGGATGAGAGCGCGTGAAGCGCGTCGAAGGCAGCGCCTAGGACGATCCGCTACCTGGCTCGGCTGCGCTCGTAGGCGACGGACCCTTAAGCATTGGCTTCAGCGAGACGTGGGGGAACGGCTCGCGAAAAGCGCTTCAAGCGTCGCAAGCAACTGCAGCCTCCTGATGGGTTTCTCCAGGCGTGGGCGTTCCCGATGGACGCGGTCGTCGATGATCCGCAGGTCTCCCGTCGCAAAAACAAACGGTACGCCAAGCTCGTTCAGCCGGTCCGCAATGGGACGCGCCGTCTCGCCTCGGCCCAGGCTTACGTCGAGAACCGCTCCATCAAGCCGAGGCGCCGCGCCTTCGATCAACGCGAGTGCGTGCGCCACGCTGGGCACGGGTCCGATCACCTCCGCCCCCGCCATGCGAAGCCATTCCTCCATCGTCTCCGCTATCAGGTACTCATCTTCCACGAGGAGAACACGACGGCCGGCCAATGGTCCTGGGGCTTGCGACATGGGGCCTCAGACTTCCGGATGGAGGAGGATGAAGGGGTCGCATCCCCAGGCGAGCGCCACGATCCCGGTCACTCCAGGGGAAGTTGAATGCGACATTGTACCCCACCCTCCGCGAGCACGAACTCGGTCTCGGCACGAAGCGCGTAGGAAAGCGCACGTTCGATCAATTCGCGGCCGTAGCCGCGACGGTTCACCGTCTCTGGATTCACTTCGACGCCCTGCTCGGTCCAGGCAAGAGCCACCTGGCGCTGGCCCTTCCCGTTACGGCCAACGGTCCAGGTGACCGAAAGTTGGCCGGCTCCGTTCCGCAGCGCACCGTATTTCACGGCATTGGTGGTCAATTCGTGGATCGCCAGCGAGAAGTTCTGCACCTGGCTGGCCGTGAGGTGCACCCTGGGGCCGGAGACCACCACCTTTGGCGGGCGGATCTCCGTGTGCGCCTCCAGTTCCGCGCGGATGAGCGCGCCGACCTCGGCGGTGTCGCTGCCGTACCGGCTGAGCAGGCCCTGCGCTCGGCTCAGGGCCTGGAGCCGAGCCTGGAACGACGCCGGCGGCCCCTGTTCCCCAAGCGTTTTAGAGGCGAGCGAGGCGATGACGCCGAGCAGGTTGCGGCTCCGGTGCTGCAGCTCGGCGACCAGGACCTCCTGCCGGGCGGCACTCATTCGCGCATCAGTGACGTCCTTGGCGATACCGGCAACGCGCTGCACACGGCCCGTCTCGTCGAATAGCGGAAAATCCGTGTTATCGATCCATCTTGTCTCATCGTCGGATGGGCGCCGGATCCGAAACGTGCCGGTGGTCCGCGCGCCAGCGCGGACACTGTGAATCCTGGAGAGCGCCTGATCGCGATCCTCGGGGTAGATGAGGTCTGCCCAGCGCTCGAGCGTGTCGCCGGCCATCAGCGCCTCGCGGCTCGTCCCATAAAGAGTCTCGACGGCCGGGCTGAGATATTCGAACTGCAGGGTCGCGGCGTCCCGTATCCAGATGAGGTCCGACGACGCCTCCCCGAACTGCCGGAAGCGCTCCTCGCTTTCGCGCAGACGCTCCTCGCCTGCGCGGCGCTCGGTGACGTCCTTGCCGATCTTCAGGAAGCCGAGCAGGGTGCCGTCCGTGTCGCGCAAGGCGCGGGTGGACCCTTCGATGAAGACCTGCGTGCCGTCCTTTCGGACGTGCCAGCGGACGTTCGGCGCGACACCCTCCCTGCGGGCGGTCTCCGTCTCCCAGCGGTCCCTTTGGTTCTCCAGATCCTCAGGGTTGAAGATGATGGCGGTGTGCCGCCCGATCGCTTCCTCCGCCGTCCAGCCGAAGACGGCTTCGGCCCCCGGCAGCCAGTCCGTGATCCGGTCCTGCGGGTCGGAAAGGAAGATCGCGTAGTCGAGTGCGGCCTCCACGGTGAGGCGAAAACGCTCCTCGGTAGAGCGCAGGATCCGGGCCATGAGCAGCCGGTCGATCACGGGGCCCAGGATGATGGCGTAGGTTCTCAGAAATTGAATATCATCGTAGCCGAACTCCTGCGGTTCGATGGCATCCACCTGCAGGAGGCCGTAGGTTCGCCCACCGGGTAGGAAGATCGGCACGTTTATGAAGGCGACCACGCCGGCGTCTTTCATGAACGGCGGGACCTCGAAGCGATCTTCCTTGCTGATGTCGTGTGTGATCACCGGCTCGCGAGCCTTGATCGCGAAGGTTTCGGAGGAGTGTTCGTCCATGGGGAGGTAGAGCTTACCGACGATCCCGGGCTTCCAACCCACACCCGCCCGGACCAGCAGCGACTTGCCGCGATCCATGATCTCCAGGACCTTGGCGCGCCCGGTTCCGAGTGTGGTGCTGATGAGTCGGCAAGCCTCGTGCAGGATCTCGTCGAGTTCCAAGGATTGGAGGGCCAATTCTCCAAAATCCGCGAGTACCTGCTGCCGGTTCACCATGGTCGCGGATCGAGGCACTGCAGGTTCCCTCCCGGTAGCCGGTACACCCACCCGAACGGTGAGAAGCGGCCCTCCGCCTCGGTGAGGGGTATCGCTCATCGACAGCAACGCCGTTGAGCCGAACGGGTATGATCACATCCTCGTAACAGCCGAAGAGGGCGCAGGGACGGCCGGGTCGGCTCCATCAAGCCGCTCGGCAACGCGCCGTCGGCGAGGGCGTTGGTCGCCGACGAACCGTGGCCACTGGCCTGGCACCGGCGGCGGCACCGCCTCCTCCGCCGTCGCCAGGCCGACCGTCCCGTCTACCCCGGCACACGGGTGTGCCAGTCCGTCTCCTGTTGGTAGGCGTCGGCGGCCTGAAGGACGCGGCTCTCGGCGAAGGGACGGGCGGCGAGTTGCAGCCCGATGGGCAGGCCGCGTTCGTCGAAACCGCAGGGGACGCTGATTGTCGGCACGCCCAGGTAATTGAAGGGCCGGGTGTTGGCGGAGACCGCCATGAAGCGGCTCCAGTTCGCGGCATCGGCGTCGATGTCGGTCTCGGCAAGGGTCGGGACGCGGGTGCGGAGCGTCGGGGTCGCAACAAGGTCGTGGTCGGTGAGGGCCTCGGCGCAGAACTGGCGCAGCAGCGGGCCGCGGTGCGCGAGGGCTTCGATATAGTAGGTCGCGGGAAGGGCGTATCCGCCGTAGATGCGGGCCGAGAGGTGAGTGGCGTAATCGCCGCTGCGCTCCCGCATCCAGTTGGCGTGGATGGTCGCACCCTCGACCCGACTGACGACCGCGACGCAGGTCGCGACCGCGTTGAGCGAGGGTGCCGACAGGCGGGTGACCGTGGCGCCCCGCGCGCGGAGGGCGTCGAGCGCGGTCTCGAACGCGGTGACCACCACATCGTCGGCGCCGTCGAAGAACCATTCTTGTGGGATGGCGATGCGGAGGCCGCGGATGTCGCCGGTCAGCGCCGCCTCGTAGTCGGGCACGGCTTCGCGCGCGCTGGTCGGATCCTTGGGGTCGTGGCCGGCGGTGACCGCCATGAAGCGGGCGGCGTCACGCGCGGTGCGGGTCAGCGGTCCGACATTGTCCATCGAGAAGGACAACGGCATGACGCCGGCGCGGGAGACGCGGGTCTGCGTGCCCTTGATGCCGGTGACGCCGCAGAGGCTGGCGGGCAGCCGGATGGAGCCGCCGGTGTCGGAACCGAGTGCGGCATAGACCATGCGCGACGCCACCGCGACGCCGGAGCCGGAGGAGGACCCGCCGGTGCAGAAGGGCGGGTTCCAGGGATTGTGGGCATCGCCGAATTCGCGGTTGTGCCCGGTCGGGTTCTGCGCGAACTCGGCCATGTTGAGGGTGCCGAGGTCGATCGCGCCGGCCGCGTCCAGCCGCTCCAGCACGGTCGCCGTCCTGGGTGCCACGAAATCCTTGCGAATGCGGGAGCCACAGGTCGAGACGCGGCCCT
>JAQGHV010000366.1 GCA_028288785.1 Rhodospirillales bacterium
CTCCAACACACAGATCAGCCACTGCCCATCGCAAGCGCCCGTTCTGCTGCTCGAGCAGCTTCAGCCGGCGCACCTGGTCCAGCTTCAGGCCGCCGTACTCAGCGCGCCAGCGGTACTAGGTCGCCTCGGTCACGCCGATCGTGCGCACCGCTTCGGCGACCGGCTTGCCCTGACCGGTCATCACCTCGATCTGACGCAGCTTGGCGGCGATGTCCTCCGGCTTGTGGTGCTTCCTCGCCATCTCAAACCCCCTCCATGGGCCTGCCGGACTCTCATAGCCGGCGGCCCACTTTTAAGGGGGCAGGTCAAGAGCGCCTCGCAGCGTCGGTGGATAACGCGAAGGGCCTAGTCCTGTGGATGAGCGTACGGACGCACCGACCGCTGTCAAGCAGGACGAGCTGCTGCGCGCCGTCGCTCTGGGGTTCCTGGAGGCGGCGTCCAGCGGCGCCATCGTCATCGACGGTTTCTCGCTGGCGGCCGATACCGATACGTCATTGCAGCGTCAGGTCGTGCCGATAGGCGGCCCGCTAGTAGTAGCCGCCGACGGGCACATTGACCGTCCCGCGACAGGCTTCGAGCGAGATCTTGCGCGGCAGCGCCTTGTATCCCGACTCATCCTTCGTGGCGAGCCATTCGCCGCGCAGCTCTGCCAACCCGGGGGAGGCGTCGGGCCGGCCAAACCACGCACTTGCGTCGTTTCCGGCAGCTGGCTGGTGGTGGGAGCTGGCAAAGTCGTAGCCGCCGCGGTAGGCCAGGAACAGGCTCCAGCCGCCCTGGCTGGGTGCCGCGTAGCAGGGAAAGCCCGGGTGACCGTGTCCCAATCGGTCCGCGCATGGTCGAGGATCATGCCAAGCGCGCACCATGCGGAGCCCGCCACCTCGCAGATCGCATTGGTGCGCGGCACGTCGGTCGAAGCGGGCAACATCGGGTGCTAGCCCTTATAGCCGGTTGATCGAGAACCGCTGTTATGTATGCCGAGTTCGATCGAGCTCGCACGTAAGCGGCACTGGACGTAAGTCAGGACGCCCAAAGCGTTGTCGAACAGCGTGTATCCGGCTCTCGAGCGAAGCACCGCCTGACGCATGACGGCGCCGCTGCGCAAGGATGCCAACACCTTTCCGGCCGTGACACGTATTGGGCGGCGCGCTATGACGTTAGTATGCTGGAACGTAACGCCTTCGTTTCAGACGCGGATTGCC
Source organism: Rhodospirillales bacterium (assembly GCA_028288785.1). Classification (GTDB taxonomy): domain Bacteria; phylum Pseudomonadota; class Alphaproteobacteria; order Acetobacterales; family Acetobacteraceae; genus Plastoroseomonas. The sequence continues at coordinate 1,200 of JAQGHV010000366.1, forward strand.
GCGCGGCGGGCAACCTTCGATCACTGCCGCTAGGCCGCTGTCTCGGCCCTCGAACATTGTGGATCTCTCCCGGTTCGTGAAGCGGTCCCGGTTCGGCTAGCCCGGCTTGCCGATCGCCGCCCTGCTCTCGCGGTGGTTATTGAATTTCCTAAGGGGAACCAACGCTTGCAACGTCGCTTAATCCGCCTCGTCGGAGCCCTGGTTCGGCAGAGCATCATCTTCTTCCAACGGTACCCGCGTCTACGGGAGGCGATACGGCCGGTGGTGCGCAGGTTGCTGCCGACCGTTCGCCAAGTCGCGGCGACCACTCTTGCTTTCGCCTACCAGCGCTGGCTCGCTAATCACGACGTGCTGCGCGCCGAGGACCGAAGCGCGATCACAGCTGAAGTCGCCGGCTGGGAGGATCCGCCGCTCCTCTCAGTCGTAATGCCGGCCTATGTGACGCAACCTGCCATGCTGCGCGCGGCGATTGCCTCGGTGCGTGCGCAGCTCTACCCAGTGTGGCAACTCTGCATCGCCGACGATGCCTCGCCAGGCGAGGAGGTCGGGAAGATGCTCGCCGCCATCGCGGCCGAGGAGCCCAGAATTCGCTGGATGCGGCGCGGGACGAACGGCAATTTGAGTGCGGCGAGCAACAGCGCGTTCGCGCTGGCAACCGGCGCGTGGGTCGTGCTGATGGACCATGACGACCTACTGCACGAAACATCGCTCTACAGGGTAGCGCGGGAGATTTGCGCGCATTCCGATGCCGCGGTGGTCTACTCCGACGAGGACAAGATCGACGGTAACGGTCACCGCTCCGACCCTTACTTCAAGCCGGACTTCGACCCGGAACTTTTTATGGCGCAGAACATAGTTAGTCATCTTGCCTGCTACCGGCGCGATCTCGTCGCGCGCATCGGCGGGTTCCGCGAAGGCTTCGAGGGGGGCCAGGACCACGACCTTGCGCTGCGCGCCGTTGCTGCAGTGGCACCGGCGGCAATCAGGCACATCCCGGCGGTACTCTATCATTGGCGCCAAGCCTCAGGGGCCCAGTCTTTATCGGAGTCGCAATTAGAGCGCTGCGTCAGCGCATCCCGCCGCGCGGTCGAAGATGTACTTGCGGCCGAGGGGCGCGGCGCGGCGGTGGTGCCCAACCCGCTGACATCGGCTTACCATCGCATCGTCCAGCAGCTACCTGATCACCCGCCCCTGGTCTCCGTCATCGTGCCAACGCGGGACCGCGCCGAACTGCTCGGCGCCTGCCTCGATGGTGTGCTTAGGCGGACCGCCTACTCTGAGCTTGAAGTCATCGTCGTCGACAACGGCAGTACTGAGGGCTCCACACTTGCGCTGTTCGATCGCCTCGCGGCAGATCCGCGTGTGCGCATCCTTCCAGTGCCCGGGTCGTTCAACTACTCGCGCCTAAACAACATTGCTGCGGCCGAGGCGCGCGGCGAGGTGCTGATGCTCCTCAACAACGACACTGAGGTGATCGATCCAGACTGGATGTGCGAGATGGTCGCGCAGGCCTTGCGGCCAGCTATTGGCGCGGTGGGCGCGAAGCTTCTCTA
>JAQGHV010000365.1 GCA_028288785.1 Rhodospirillales bacterium
GCGGGCAGGAACCACGGGTTGCCCGAATAGAACGGCCGCGTCGGAAAATCCCATCCATCGAAGGACGGCACTTTGTTCGCATTGCCCAAAATCTTCTTGCCGATCTCCGCGCCGAGATAGGACAGGATCGCCATGCCGGATCCGTTGCAGCCGAGCGCGTAGTGCAGGCCCTTCTCGGTCTGCCCCATATGCGGAAGATGGTCGAAGGCGAACGCCACATTGCCGGTCCAGGCGTGCGTTACGCGCACGCCCTTCAACTGCGGCCAACGCTCCAACATCATCGCGTGCAGCAGCGGTGCCGAGACTTCCGGCGTCACCTGCGTGAAGCGCGCGCGGCCCCCGAAGATCACCCGCGTGCCATCCGGCGACATCCGGTAGTAGCAGAGCACACGCCGGCTATCTGCGAGGGTGCGGTTCTTAGGGATCAGGCTCGCCGCCAGTTCAGGATCCAGCACCTCGGTCGCGATGATGTGGGAGGCCACCGGGATCAGCCGCCGCTTCAGATCCGGCGTCAGCCCGCCCGTGTAGCCATTCGTGGCGATGACCACTTCCCGCGCCTCGATCGGCCCACGGTTGGTCTCCACGCGCCAGCCATCCGCGAGCTTAGTAAGCGCACCGGCGCGCGTCTGTCCCAACAGGGTCGCGCCATGGCGCCGCGCCGCGTCCATCAGCCCGCGATGATACAGCGCCGGGTGGATCTTGCCGGTGCGGTTGATGACCATGCCGCCGTAGTAGTAGTCCGACGCCATCTCCTCGCGCTGCCGCTCGCGCGGGACCATGTGCGCATCGGCCTCGGCGACATCGTTCAGCATCGCGATGCGGCCGCTCATGCCCTCATAGTGCTTCGGCGTGAAGGCGCCGATGAAGCGGCCGGTGCATTCGTAGAAGCATTCGATATTCTCGCGCGCGACGATGGATTCGACGTGCGTCAGGCTCTCGGTGGCATCCCCGATCATCGCGGCGATGATGGCGTCGGCACCGCCGGCGGAGCGCCCCTTCGCACCCGACAAGCCCTTGCCGATGCTGTTGCCGCCCGACACCCCGCCGCCGTTGCGCGTCGAGGCGCCGAAGCCGAGCATCTCGGCCTCCAGCACCACCGCGTGGGCGCCGCCGCGGCCGAGCTCGATCGCGCAGTTCAGGCCCGTCAGGCCTCCGCCGATGATGACGACGTCGGCGCGCGCCGGCAGGTCCGCGGGCGCGTCATTGCCCATGTCGACAGCGTCCCACCAATAGGGGCGCGCCTTGAACTCGGGATGGAAGATCGTGGCGTTCATATCTGTCCTCAACGCGACATCGTGGTCGCGAGAGCGCCACGGCCGAACAAGGCGGTCAGGCCAAGGCAGGCGCCGACCAGAAGGATCTGCATCACCGAAACCGCCGCGATGGTCGGGGCGATTTCCATCATGATGTTGTCGAACATCTTCTTCGGCAGCGTCGTCGACGAGCCCGACAGGAACATCGCGACCACCAGCTCATCGAACGAGCTGATGAAGGCCAGGAAGCCGGGGGAAATCAGGCTCGGGCGCAGCTGCGGGAGCGTGACGCGCCACACCGCGACCGGCCAGGAAGCGCCCAGCCTGGCCGCCGCCTGTTCCTGCGTCTCGTCGAAGCCGCGCAGGCCAGCGCCGACCAGGATCACCACGAAGGGCAGCGCGAGGACCGTGTGCGCGATGGCCACGCCATACCATTCCCCGATCAGCTGCAGCCGCGCAAAGACCCCGTAGATCGCGATCGACAGGACGATGGTCGGCACGATGATCGGCGCCGCCGCCAGCCGGTCCAGGATCCAGACGCCCCGCCGGCGCGAGCGCACCAGCAGGAAGGTCAGCGGCAGGCCGAGGCCCATCGACAGCACGGTGCAGACGGTCGCGGCTTTCACGCTGCGCCAGGTCGCATCCATCCACGAGGGATCGTCGAGGAAGCGCTGGTATCACTGCCAGGAGAAACCGGGCGGCGGGAATTGGAGATAGGCGGCCGAGGAGACCGAGATCGGAAACACCACCATCACCGGCAGCATCAGGAACACGAACACGACCCTCGCGAACAGTGTGAGGATGATGGCGCCGCCCCCGGCGCCGGGGCTACGGCGCCGCAAGACGTGCACTCCTCGAGAGGCGGTTGATCACGGCATAGACGGCGAGCGTGACGGTCAGCAGCACCGCCGAGAGTGCCGCCGCGAAGGGCCAGTCCAGCAACTCCCGCACCTGCTGCTCGATGAGCATGGAGATCATCACGACGCGCCCGCCGCCCAGCAACGCCGGGGTGATGAAGAAGCCCAGTGCAAGCACGAAGACCAGTGCGCAGCCCGCCCCCACACCGGCAAGCGACAGGGGCAGCACCACGCGGCGAAGGCGTTCCAGCGTGACGCACCAAGGCCCTCGGCGGCACGCGACAGATCGGGGTCGATCCGCAGCAGCGCGGCGTAGATCGGGAATACCATGTAGGGCAGCAGCACGTGCACCATGCCGATCAGCACACCGCGGAGATTGTGCAGCAGCGGCAGCGGTTGCTCGATCAATCCCCAGTCACGCAGCGCGCGATTGACGACGCCGTTGCGCCCCAGCAGCACCATCCACGCATAGGTACGCACCAGCACGCTCGTCCAGAACGGCAGGAGCAATGCGAACATCCCCAGCGCCAGCCCGAGCGGCCCCGCCCGAGCCAGCCACAGTGCCACGGGATAGGCGAGCGCCAGGCAGATCAGCATGACCAGGCCGGCGATCTTCAGGCTGTCGACCAGGACGGCGACATAGAGCTCGTCCGTCGCCGCCCGCTCCAGCTGGGTGAGGGTGCCGTCCGACAACGACATCGCGAGAAGCCGCAGCACCGGCCAGGCGAACAGCCCCAGCAATAACAGGATCGCCGGCAAGCCCAACAGCAGCAGATGCCGCTCGCGCCTGCGCGCCGGGCCCGCGCGCTCAGCCGCGCGGGACGACATGCACATCCTCGGGCGAGAAACCGACCAGCACGGAGGCACCCTCGGCCGCCGGCGGCGGGTCGGATGGGCGCAGCGGCAATCTCACCAAAAGATCGGGGCCATGCTCCGGCCGTAGGCGCAGCTTTACCGAGAGGCCGAGGAAGATCGCCTCCAGCACCGTGGCCTGCGCCTGGCAGGGGGCGTCACGCGC
>JAQGHV010000021.1 GCA_028288785.1 Rhodospirillales bacterium
GCCCCGAGGAGTGCAGCGCCGCCGCCGTTATCGGGGTCGAGTTGATCTTCAGCCCATCCACGGCGATGTCGTACTGCGCGCTGCCCAGATAGGCGTCCTGGCTGATCTTCAGCACCAGGCTGTCCGGACCGGAGCCGAAGTTCGCCGTGCCCCCTGACGGCGGCGGCGTCACCACGACCTCCGGATCGACATCGTTCAGGAACACCGTGAACTGCCGCTTTGCCAGCAGCAACCCGCCATTTGCGATGGTGTCGGTGTAGCTGTCGATGACGATCTGGAATTCATTGATCGCCTCATAGTTCAGGTTGACGTTGCCGCCGTTTAGCACTTGGATTTGTTGCACCCCGCCAACCGTGACGACCTGGAAGCGCCCGCCGGCGCTGTCGTTCATCACGTGGGTCAGGGTTACGATGTCGCCGTCCGTGGCACCGCCGAGCGACGAATCCGGGTCGTAATCCGGGTTGAAGGGAATTGCCGCCGCCACCACCGTGCCGGAAGCGCTGTTCTCATCCACGCGGAAGGCGGCCAAGGCGCCTGCCGTGGCGGCGGAGGTAATCGTCTCCGTCGCACCATCGGCATCCTTGAACACCGCTACCGCGCGTAGGATATGGCCCGGATCAACCGACCGTACCGTGTAGGTGTTACTGGTCTGGATGGTCGCCCAGCCCGTATTCCCGCCGGTTTCGGTGGTCTGCCACTGGAAGGTCAGCCCGGCTGGCAATCCGTTCGGCCCGAACGTGAGGCCGTCCGCATCGGCGACACCCGAAAGGCTTGCCGTCAGCACCTGCCCGACATAGGGGGTGACCTGCCCGGAGAAGGGCGTCGGGTCGCTGATCTCCACCGTGCCCGTCGCCAGCTGGTTGGTTCCACCGATCACGATCGTGGCGTCGGCGAAGCGCAGCATCTCGATGTTCTTGATCAGGTCTGTGTCGTCCGTCAGCGCGCCGCGGCTGCTGGTGAGTTGCAGTGGCTGGCCGTCGGGGCCGGTGATGATCGCGCCTGCCGCACCGGTGTCCTTGTCGCGGACGGAGATGAAGCCATCGCCGTTCACGTCATGGGCCTGCACCAGCAGGTTGCCGCTGCCATTCGCGCCATCGGTGACGCGGCCCTCGATCTCGTATTCGGCCAGCGTGCCCTGGAAGATGGCCGTGTCGTCATTGTCGTTCGGCGTCAGGTCGGTGAGGATCTCGCGAACGATGCTAAGCTGGCCAGGGTTGAGGGTGCGGTCCAGCATCAGCGAATTGAGCGAGCGGCCGCCGAACTGCACATTGCCGCTGAGGTCATAGACTTTGCCGGCAAGTGCGGTGCCGATGGACACATCCGTGTTCATCGATTCAGCGGTGAAGTGCACCAAGTTTCCCATATCGATGTCGATGCGGACGTTGAGCCAAGCATCGCCATCGAGCAGGTCGTAGCCGCCCCGGCCGCGAAGGAAGTCGCTGCCGTCGCCACCCATCAGGATATTGCCGTCCCGGTAGCTGGTCTGCTGCGCGCCCGGCACGCCGGCGCCAAACAGCGTCTGGCGTGCCCCATCCATCCACTCTTTCAGGCCGGTGATGCGGTCTATGCCCTCTTGCGTCAGGACGTGCTCGACGAAGAGTTCGGTCGGCACGCTGTCCGGCGCCGAGGAGCCGCCGCCCTTGTGGCCGCGGTCGTCGCCATCCAGCACGTCGGAATGCTTCCAACCCGACAGGCCTTCCACCTGGTCGAAACGGTCGCGCAGGACGTCGGTCGGGATGGTGGTGAAGATGGGGATCTGCAGGTCGAACCGGGCGCCGCCGGGATCGAACTTCGCGATCCCCCAGTCGAAGCCGAACATGCCCTCGAAGCGTTGGATGCCAGGTCCGGAGAGCATAATGTCGTCGCCGGATTCAGCGTCGTAATCCTGGTCGTTACCTTGGCCCCAAAGCACATCGTGGCCGATGATGGGGGAGTTGAAGAACAGCTCCGAGTTTTCGCCATTGATCAGGTCGAACCCGTCACCGCCTTCCATCCAGTCGTCGCCCTCATTGCCGAAGAGCACGTCCTTGCCGACGCCACCGAGGATGAAGTCGTTGCCGTCGCCTGCGAAGGCTCCCGCCGCGTCCTGGCCCATGATGATGTAGTCGACGCCCTGGTCGCCGAACAGAAGGTCGATGCCGACACCGCCGCTGATGACGTCATTGCCCTGGTTCCCACGCAGCACGTCGTCGCCGAAGGGGTCTTCGATGATGTCGTCCCCGTCACCGCCGAAGACGTCATCGGATTCCATGCCGGCGTTGAGGTAGTCATTGCCGCCATCGCCCCAAAGCACGTCGATGCCCTTGTCGCCGAGCAGCGTGTCGTTGCCTTCCGTTCCGCCGAGCACGACATGCTCGCCGCCGCTGAACTTAAGCAAGCCGCCCTCGAAATGGCCCTTGTCGTCGAGGTCGGTGCCCGTGATCCGCACAACTTTTGGGTCAATGGCCTGCTGGAACAAGTCATCATACACCGGGTCGGCGCCGTCCTGGGCGATGCCGGGATCGAGTTCGAGGATGTGGTCGGGTGTCACAAACAGCGCGCCGTTCAAGTGCGTCGCGTAGATGTCGCCCAGGTCGGTGTTCCGCATCACCAGGTCGGTGAAGGTGTTGGGCTCCAGGTGGTTGAGCAGGTTCAGCCCTTGGGTGCGGCTGAGATAGTAGAGCCGATCGCCATTCTGCAGATGCTCCATCTGGTATTCGAAGACGAAGTTGAAGGTCGAACCGAGCATGCCGCCAAACTCGTTCTTCTCTTCCGCCAGACCGCCAATCCAGAGGTCCACTAGGTTGAGGCCGCCGAGGTTGCCACCGGCATACGTGCCGGTGGCGTTGAGGAAGGCGAGCCGATCGGGCTGGTCGGCAACGAAGATCCTTGTGCCTCCATCAATCGACGCGCTGCCGCCCATGACGAGCGCCATGGCGACCGCACGTTTCTCTGCCACCGTATTCACGTCCGCCGCCAGCAATTCGGCATGTGTGCCGTAGGCCGCGATGAAGTTGATGATCGAACTCGGATTCTTGATGTGCTGCGCGTAATCGACCCAGCTTGTGTAGGGCTTCAGGTCGGCTGAGCCGAAATCATTGTAGAGCTGCGCGCGAGTGTTGTTGAGTGATGGCACGCCGGTATCGCGCGCACGAGCAATGTTCAGCGCCGCGAGATCCAACGGAAGGCCCAGCAGGTTGCTGCGCACATCGCTGACGATGAATTCGTCCATCTCGTTGGCTACATCCCGGGTCAGGCCGCGGATGATGGCGCCGTTGGCTGCTTCCAGGGTCGTGCCGGACCCGATGTACATCTGAGGGTTCAGGAAGGCCTCGATCAGCGTCGCCTGGTTGGCAGCACCGTTGACCGTGGTAAGGTCGTTCTCGAGCCGATCCACAGTGCCAGTCAGCATCGAATGACCGAAGCGGTACACAACATGGGCGAATTCGGCGAGGATCGATGGGTCGACATCGGCGCTGTTGGTAAAGACGAAGGGATCGACATTCGGCTGCACGCGGCGTGCGAATTCCTCAAAGACCAAGTGTTGGTACTGCATTTCGGTCACGAAGCGTGCCGCCTGGAACAGCTGCTCCCCGTCCCACACCAGCGTGGCCGTGTTGCCCGGCACGGCCGCCACATCGACCAGCAGCCACTTGTTCAGGAAGGCAATGTCGCCTGCTGCGGCAGCCGCAAGGATGGTGGCCTTGTTCGCCTCGACCAGCCGGTTGTGCTCGGAATGGAAGATCGAGTGGACGGTGGTCAGCGCGATATTCTCGTTGCCGCGGCCATCACCCGTGACGAAGTGCGAATTAAGCGACTCGTCATCATAGGTCAGCGCGTTGCCATCATCGCCGATGATAGTGTCGCTATCCGCGACCTGCTGGATGTTGGTGGTCGCCGGGTTGTGGTCGTCGACAAAGCCGGGTGCCGCATGGTGCGCAATGTCGTTCAGGAAGGCGTGGCCGGTGCGAATGGCATTTGCAGGAATCAGCAAGCCGGAGGCCGTGCCTTCGACGAAGGTTTCGTCTAACGAGTTGACGACGCCGTCCGGGTCGATCGCGATCTGCGCGAAGCCGTTGGCGCCGGGGATGAAGCGGCCGTACTGATCGGTCTTCAGCAGCGGGACGTTGTGGACGTCGAAATCCGTCAGCAGGATGCCCAGCATCGCCAGCGCCTGGGCCTTGACCTCGGTCCAGTTGCCCATGGCGCCATCAAGCGAGCCGTTAGCCACCTTGCCGTCCAACAGCTTGCCGGTGCTGACCGCGTGCCCGTTGGCGTCCTTCACATATTCGCGGAGGAAGACCTGGTGCGAGGCGTGGGAGGTGTAGGTCTGGTTCTGATCGACAAAGGAGGTCGTGGTGTTTTCGTGCTGCGGCACGCCATTGGCATCAAGCGTCACGGTCGCGCGGGACAGCGCCATGAAGTTGGTGTTGCTGCCCGGGACATAGAGCGGGTCATCGACCTGCAACGGGATGTAGACCGTGCCATTGCCGCCCTTCGTGACCAGGTCGAGACCGTGGTCGAAAAACTGGCCGAAGAAAGTCATCCAGGCATTGAAGCCCGGCGACAGGCCGATATCCGGCGACTGGTTGGGGATGGTGGCGAGTTGCGCGTTAGCCACGGCGGTGTTGGCGGGATCGGTCAGCCATGCCTGGGTCGGCGCGAAGCCAAGCGCCTCCTCGAAGGCTGCGACGGAGAGTGGATTATTCAGGAAGGCAGTGACGGCCGCCGGATTGCTGACGGTCATGTTGACGATGAGGTTGGAGATGATGCGCGGGTCGGCATCCGCTATGCTGCCGGCCGTGCCGTAATTGGTGTTGGTGACCACCGGAGCGCCTGAGCCCGCCGGGCCGAGCGGCATCGTGTCGCCATCGGCATCATTGATGAACACGGGATCTACCAGGCGCACAAACGGATTGTCGGCAACGCCGAACTCCGTCTGGCCGGGAAGCAGGTTGTTATCCTGCCCATCCACGGTCCGTAGCCCAAAGGGCGACAGCGCGGCATCGCTCGCGGAGATCCCATAGACCTGCTGGATGGCCGCACTAAGTGAGATGGCCGGACCGAAGGTGCCGGCGTGAAGGTTCGAGATCTGGATCTGCTTCAGGATAAAGGCAAGGTCGGCCTTGTTGACTTCGAAACTGGTGGCCATGGATCGTCTCCCCGATATCTCAGCGTTTGCAAGATCGCGGGGCAGACGACGCCGACGGGCGAATTCTTTCAATTCGGCTTTAATGTGTAGTCCACTAGGCTGATCAGGAACCTAGTTCGGACGCATTAATCCCTTCCGAGATTGCTTTTTGGCTAATAGATCCGGTGATCGATACTTGAATTATTGCTTGACAGACCCCTTTGCATTCTGTCGATCCTTCCAAGTGGAGGCAGGTGGACCTGAGGGAGCCCAGCGCGCAGATGTGCAGGGGCTCACCGGGGCTCGACGCCAACAGCCTGGGCAATGTCACTGACTTCCGCGCTGTTCGGGTCTGATTTTGAAAGCGTGCGGCGCCGGGCCACCCCGGACCGTTTTCCCGATTGCCGTTGAGACCCAGGGGTCATGCCGATGCGCACGAAGGCCACGCTGCTCACCTACCTGATCGTGTTCGCGATTGTCCTGACGGTGCCGATCCTGATCGGTGCGGTAATCGTTACGTACCGGTTTGCAAACGCGGAACGGGCGCGCCTCGAAACCCAGGCGGAGGATGCCAACCAGGAAATTGTTACCCTCATCGACCAGGAGATCTCTACACGCCTAGCCATGTTGCAGGCGCTGGCAACCGCGCCGGCGCTGCTTGAGGGTGACATCGCGAGCTTTGACGCACAGGCACGCAACCTTGCCGCCCGGACCGGCACGCATTTCAGCCTGCTAACGCTAACCGGTCAGGCCTTGCTGAACACGCGCCAGCGGAGCGGAACGCCGCTGCCGCCGACGTCCGATCCCGACATTCTCCGCGAGGTCAGGCGCTCGCGGGGTGTCTATGTCTCGAATGCCTTTCGTGGCTCGGTCTCGGGCGATTTCCACGTTCAGGTGGCGGTGCCCATCCTTCGTGGCGAGGAGGTGATCGCGATCCTCGCTAGTGCCTTTAAGACAGCGCAGCTTGTCGAACTGCTGTTACAAGGTCTGCCCCAGGGACAATTCTACGCCACGATCCTGGACCGCAACGGCATCGTCGCGGCGCGCTCCAGAAGCCCGGAGGAGTGGATCGGGCGGCGCTTCCCGCTGCTCGAGGAGGCGATCAGCGGGGGCGACCGGGGCAATATATCGATCGTCACTGCGCAGGGGGTGCCGGTCTTCGCGCATTATCGCCGCTCCGAGCGTTCCGGGTGGGTCGTCGCGGCCGCGGTGGAGAGGGAGGCGCTGACCGCGCCGCTGGCCAAAAGCTTGGAAACGCTGGCAATCCTCGCCGCCGGCCTGGCTGGCCTGGCGATGCTAGGGGCAGGGTGGGTGGGCGCCAAGCTGACCCGGGCGCACACCTCCCTGGTGACGGCGGCCGAGGCGCTGGGAAAGGGCTGCGTGATCGCGGCGCCCGACACCCGGCTGCATGAAACCAACCTTGTAGGCACGGCGCTGGCTGCCGCCTCTCGCTCGATCGCCGTTGAGGCTGGAGAGTTGCTTCGTGCCAACCAAGCGTTGGAAGGGCGCGTCGTGTCCGGGACACATGAATTATCGGCCAAGACGGCGCTGCTGGAAACCACCTTGGAAACCATGACCCAGGGCCTGATCGTCATCGACCGGGATGGGCGCGTGCCGGTCTGCAATTCGCAAGCGCGCCGCATGCTTGATCTTCCGCAGGATCTGCTCGGCACCTGCCCGACCGTCCATGCGCTGGTCGCCTACCGCGCGGCGCGCGTCAGTGCGGCCGATAGCGCCGATCAAATGCTCCGCCTGCTCAACCCAGAGCCGCATCGCGGGCCCTTCCTTGTACTGCGGCCTGGTCCGGACGAGGCGGCGATCAATGAGGTGGCGATTGAGACTCAGACGGTGCCGCTTCCCGATGGCGGCGGCTTTGTGCGCACCTTCACTGATGTCTCCGCGTATCGCCGCCAAGAACGGCTGCTGGAGAATGCGCGGGATGCGGCGGAGAAGGCTAACCGCGCCAAGAGCGAGTTCGTTGCGATGATCAGCCATGAGATGCGGACCCCGCTGAACGCGATGATTGGCTACTCCGAGCTGCTACTCGGCAATGCCGGCCTGAATACGGATGCGCGCCGAAGCGCGGAGCGTATCCAGAGTGCTGGCGCGGCACTCCTCAATCTGGTGGACGATATCCTCGATACGGGCCGGATCGATGCCGGCATCATCGCCGTGCAGGCCGAACCCTTTTCCCTGCAGGAGGTGGTTGACGATGCGATGGACCTCGTCCGAGCCTCGGCCCAGGACAAGGGATTGCAGCTAGAAGCGATCCTGCATTCGCGGAGCGACGCCTTCTTCATCGGTGACGGGCACCGGCTCCGCCAGATACTGCTCAACTTGCTCAACAATGCCATCAAGTTCACGCGCTCAGGTAGCGTCACGCTCACTGTCGCCGAGGGCATGATGCGAGAGACCCGGCGCCACTATCGCTTCACTGTCGAGGATACCGGCATCGGGATATCCCAGCATGAGCACGGCAACCTGTTCCAGCGCTTCCACCAGCTTGATCCGTCGATGAACCGCCAGTTCGGCGGCGCCGGGCTTGGCCTCTCGATCACCAAGCAACTGGTAGAGCGCATGGGCGGCACCATCGGGTTCCAAAGCACCTTCGGGACGGGATCGACTTTCTGGTTCGAACTTCCGCTTGAACCGACAGCGCCGGTTAAGGCGATCCTGTCAGGCCAGGCACTTGCGCCGGCGCGCGCAGCAACGATCCTGGTCGCTGAGGATGTCGTGGTGAGCCAGGAACTCGCCCGCGAATTGCTGGAGGCCGCCGGGCACACAGTCGATGTCGTGACGAATGGCGCCGAGGCGGTGGAGGCGGTCAAGGCGGGCGCCTACGACATGGTCCTGATGGATCTGTCGATGCCGGATATGGATGGACTCGAAGCGACGCGGCTAATACGCGCCAGTGCGGCAGCCTCCCGAGCGACGCCTATCGTAGCCTGTACGGCCAACGTTTTGCCTGAACATGTTGATTCGTTTAGCAGCGCCGGTATTGACGCCTATCTTCGCAAGCCTTTGCGACGGAAGGAGTTGCTCGCAACCGTCGATCGCGTCCTCACACGCGGAGAAGCGCGCTCGGAAAGAGAGACCTCTCCGCCAAGCCCCAACACGGTGTGGGATTTCATCTGCCTGTTGGGGCCACAGAAGGTCACGGCAGCGCTAGACAGGCTGACATCGGAACTGGAGGCGCTGATCGTCGATGATCCAACGGGCACTCTAGCGGGCAAGCAGCTTGCCGATCGGGCCCATACAGTAATTTCCACCGCGCGGATGCTTGACCTTTCAGAACTGGCAGACTGTTGCATGGAGCTTGAGACTGCCTGCCGGAACGCATCGGGGATCCCTGAGGGGCTTGAGCGGCTAGGGCCCGTCATCGAAGCGGCGTTTACAACGATCGCTCGTTTGCGGCGAGATATCAAACGCTACGCAGGATAAAAATTCGTATACGATTGAACCCACTTCGGAACAACAATATGTGTTCATTGTTGTTATTTATGGACGAAAAACGGGTCGTTCGTTACACCTCGGTGATCTCTTCGGTGAGAGGTTGCTGTTGATGAGCAGGTTGAACGACTTTGCTGCTGTCGTCGCCGACGACCATGAGCTGTTCCGAGGCGCCCTTGTCGAAATGTTGAAACTTCGGTTCGGCGCTCGCCATACGCGGGAGGCAGGTTCGCTCATCGAGGTCATGGGGCAACTCGAGCACAGCCTGCACAACTCGCTACTCACTATCGATCTGGGCATGCCCGGCATGGACGGAATGGTAAGTCTGCATTTGATCCGGGAGGTCTATCCTGCAGTCCGGCTGGTCGTGATTAGCGCCTCCGAGCGTCGAGACGACATCCTTGGCGCGCTCGAAGCCGGGGTGCACGGCTATATTCCCAAGACGCTTCCGAACCTCGAGTTTGAGGCTGCGCTCCGGACCATCCTCGAAGGCCGCATCTTTGTCCCGCCCGCGCTCGCCGCGCCGACCCGCGCAGCAAGGCCTGATCTGACGCTCGCCAACAGTTCGGCCATGTCAGGTCCAAATGACCTGTCGCAGCGCCAGCGCGACGTGTTCACTCTGCTCGCGCTAGGCATATCTAATAAGCAGATTGCTCAGCAACTACGATTGGCCGAAGGGACAGTGAAGGTTCACATAAACCTGCTGTACCGCAGGCTTGGAGCCCGCAACCGTATTGGCGCCATTGCGGCTATGGAACGCTTCCGCGCTAGAGCCGAAGAACTCAGCGTACTGTGACTCTGAGCATGGTTCTCTCAGAGCCGATGCGCAAAAAAGTTGAATTCCCTGAGTTGCTTGTGATTCGCTCTTCGTGTGATCGAGTTGCATGAGCGGCGGGATGGCATGGACGGCGGTGCATCGGGGAGCGTTGGACCGACGTGGGCAGCGCGATCTGTCCGATCTAGCGGATGGTAAGAGGCCGCTAGACCCGAGTAGCTCTGGCGGGAACCAGGTTGTGATTTGATCCGGTTCGGTTGGGTGTGATTGGCAGGTTTCCAGGTTGCGCTGGAGGTGGCGATGGCTTGGCGTCGTGGGCAGGCGTATGGGCAGGACCTGCGCGATCGTGTGCTGGCGGCTGAGGGCGAGACGGTGCGCCAGATCGCCGAGCGGCTTTTGGCCAGTCCGTCCTACGTCGTGAAGGTTCGGGCGCGGTTGCGGCAGACGGGCGAGCGTGAGGCGCGGGCGCAACACAACCACTTGCCGCTCCGCCTCGCACCGATGCTTTCCGCGCTGCGCACGCACGCGCGTCGGACGCGACGATCAGCGAACTGCGGGCCTGGGCTGTTGCCGAGCACGGCGTGCAGGTCAGTCACCCGTCATGTGGAAGGTCCTTGCCCGGCTCGGGCTGACGCGTAAAAAAAGCGCCTCCGCGCGGCCGAGCAGGACCGCCCCGACGTCGCCCAGGCCCGTCGCGCCTGGATCCAGGCCTTGCCCCGCCTGGACCCCGATCGGCTGGTGTTCCTCGATGAGGCCTGGGCCACGACGAACATGACGCGCCCCCATGGCCGGGCACCGCACGGGGCAAGGCTGGTCGCGGCAGTGCCGCACGGTCACCGGCACACCACCACCAACGTGCGCGGCTTGCGCAGCACCGCTCCCGTGGCTCCGCTCGTGCTCG
>JAQGHV010000036.1 GCA_028288785.1 Rhodospirillales bacterium
CGACGACAAGGAAGTGCTGAAGAACCTGGATCGCGACCTCAAGTCGATGGTGTTCGGCCAGGACAAGGCGATCGAGGCGCTGTCGGTCGCGATCAAGCTGAGCCGTGCAGGCCTGCGGGACGCCGAGAAGCCGATCGGCAACTACCTGTTCTCCGGTCCGACCGGCGTCGGCAAGACCGAGGTGGCGAAGCAGCTTTCGAAGACTCTCGGCATCGAGCTGATCCGCTTCGATATGTCCGAATATATGGAGCGGCACAGCATCTCTCGCCTGATCGGTGCGCCCCCTGGCTATGTCGGCTTCGACCAGGGCGGCCTGCTGACCGATAGCATCGACCAGCATCCGCATGCGGTGCTGCTGCTCGATGAGATCGAGAAGGCGCACCAAGACCTGTACAACATCCTGTTGCAGGTCATGGACCACGGGAAGCTCACGGATCACAACGGAAAGACGGTCGATTTCCGCAACGTCATCCTGATCATGACGACGAATGCGGGCGCCGCCGACCTCGCCAAGAACACGATCGGGTTCGAGCGGACGACGCGGGTCGGCGAAGACACCGAGGCGATCACGCGCATGTTCACGCCGGAGTTCCGCAACCGCCTGGACGCGATCGTGCCCTTCGCGGCGCTGAGCCCGGAGATCGTGGCGCAGGTGGTCGAGAAGTTCGTCATGCAGCTGGAAGCACAGCTCGCCGACCGCAACGTGACGATCGAGCTTTCCTCGGCGGCAAAGGAGTGGCTGGCGGAGGCTGGCTACGACCCGCTCTACGGCGCGCGCCCCTTGGCACGTGTCATCCAGGAGCACGTAAAGAAGCCGCTCGCCGAGGAACTACTGTTCGGCAAGCTGACCAAAGGCGGAGCCGTAAAGGTAGGCCTGAAGGACAAGGCACTGACCTTCGAGTTCATCGAAGCAGCGCTCCCGGCACTGCCCCGCCCCGAAGAAGGCGAAGGCGATTCGGAGGCGGCCACCGAATCCGCCGGCTAACCAGCCAAAAAAAGAATTGGGTCCGGGGAAATTCCTTTCCCCGGCCTTTTTTCTTATCCGCCCTCGCGAGCCGCCGTCGCCAGCTTATCCGCGCGCTCGTTCATCACATCCCCCGCATGCCCGCGCACCCAGCGCCACTCGACCTCATGCGGCTTGGCGGCTTCGAGCAGACGCTTCCACAGCTCCATATTCGCCACGGGGTCGCGTTTCGCGTTGCGCCAGTTGTTGCGTACCCAGCCGTTGATCCAGCGGCTGATGCCGTTGCGGACGTATTCGCTGTCGGTGTGGATCACGACCTTGCAGGGCCGCTTGAGCGCCTCGAGCGACGCAATCGCCGCCATCAGCTCCATGCGGTTGTTCGTGGTGGCGGCGTCGTAGCCGGAGAGTTCGCGCTCGGTCCCGCCGAAACGCATGATGGCGGACCAGCCGCCGGGCCCGGGATTGGGCTTGCAGCCGCCATCGGTCCAGATCTCGACGACCCGGGTTTCGGTCTCAGAGTCCATAGGCTTCGGGGCCTCGCGCGGCGGTGTGGAAGCGGAGGCGTCGTACATAATCCATCGGGTCCTTGCGGGTGACCATCGCGCCCTCGGGCGTGTTAGCCCAGTCGTAGAGCCGGGTGAGCGCGAAGCGGAGTGCGGCGCCGCGGCATAGCACGGGAAGCGCTTCGATCTCGGCGTGGGTGAGCACGCGCCGCGCGCGGTAGCCGGCGAGGAGGGCGCGAGCCTTGGTGATGTTGAAGGAGAAATCCGGCTCGAAGCACCAAGCGTTCAGGCATACGGCGACGTCGTAGGCGAGCAGGTCCGTGCAGGCGAAGTAGAAATCAATGATGCCGGAGACACGCGGAACAGGGCCGTTATTCAGGAAGAAGACGTTGTCGGGAAACAGGTCCGCATGGATCTGACCCACCGGAAGCGCGTGGGGCCATTCCTCAAGCGTGCGGCGGAGTGCGCCCTGCAACTCCTCGAACACTCCTTCCGCCGGCATGGCGGCGCCTCTGCATCCATCGAGCAGCGGCAACCAGCCATGCGGCCCCAGCGTGTTGGGACGGCTGAGGGAGAAATCCCCCGCTGCGTCGTGCATCGCGGCCAGCGCGTCGCCGACCGGGCCGCAATGCTCGACCCTCACCCGCCGCGGCCAGACACCCGGAAGGAAGGTGCAGATGGCGGCCGGGCGGTCGGCGAGACTGCGGAGAGCATGCCCGTCGAGGCCCTTGACGGGCACCGGGCAGGCGAGCCCGCGCGCGGCCATGTGGTCCATCAGCCCCAGGAAATAGGGCAGTTCCGCCGGATCCACTCGCTTTTCATACAGCGTGAGGATGAAGTCGCCGGTTTCGGTCTTGAGCGCGTAGTTGGAGTTCTCGACCCCCTCTGCGATGCCACGGAACGCGATCAGGTCACCCAGTGGATAGGCGGCCAGGAAGCTGCGCAACGCCTCGTCGGTGACCTCGGTATAGACGGCCATCAGGCACCTGCCAGAGCGCGCGGCAGGCGGAACACCACATCTTCCGTCGCCACGATGACCTCCTCGCGGACCACGTCGAAGCGTTCAGCCAGCCTGGCCACCACCTCCTCGACAAGGATTTCCGGGGCGCTGGCGCCAGCGGTGACGCCGATGGTTGAGAGGCCGTCGGCGAGCGCTGGATCGAGCTCTTCACCCCGCTGGACCATGACGGAGCGGGGCGCGCCGGTGCGCAGCGCGACCTCGCGCAGGCGGATGGAATTGGAGGAATTCGGCGCGCCAACGACGATCACCATTTCGGCCCGCGCCGCGACGGCCTTGACTGCGGCCTGCCGGTTCGTGGTCGCGTAGCAGATGCTGTCCTTGATGGGCGCCTCGATCCCCGGGAAACGGGCGTGCAGCGCGGCGACGATCTCCGCCGTGTCATCGACGGAGAGGGTCGTCTGCGTCGTGTAGGCGAGGGTCTGGCCGTCCGGCACGACAAGGCGCGCCACTTCCTCCACCGATTGCACGAGGGTGACGGCGCCGTCACGCACCTGGCCCATCGTGCCGACGACTTCGGGATGCCCGGCATGGCCGATCAGCACCAGGTGGCGCCCGGCGGCGAAATGCCGCTCCGCCTCGCGGTGCACCTTGCTCACCAGTGGGCAGGTCGCATCGAGGAAATAGAGGTTCCGCACGGCGGCGGCAGCCGGCACCGACTTGGGCACACCATGGGCCGAAAAAACGACCGGCTGGCCGTCATCGGGGATCTCGTCCAGCTCCTCGACGAAGATGGCGCCCTGGCGCTCCAGGCTCTCGACCACGAAGCGGTTGTGCACGATCTCATGGCGCACATAGACCGGGGCGCCGTGGCGGCGGAGCGCTTCCTCCACGATTTTGATCGCGCGATCGACCCCCGCGCAGAAGCCGCGCGGACCCGCGAGGAGGACAGTAAGGCGAGGCTTTGCTACGGCGATCATGTCGGTCCTGGGTCTGGCCGATGGTGCACCGGCACAGTAGAGATGGCGAAGCCCCGGAAAAATAGCAAAGGGGAGGAGAGTTATATGCGGCTGCACCATGGACTGGCGCTGGCAGGGTTGATGGCGCTGAGCGCCTGCGGGAGCGAGTCGACGCGCACCGTGCCGTGCCCGCGGATCACGCTGCTGCGCGACGGCGCCGACCTCACCCGCTTCCGTGCCGGCTCCGGCCAGGATCTGTCGGTGATGACCGCCGATGCGCGCCTGGCGGGGTTCGAGGCCCGGTGTGATTTTGCCGATCGCAATCGGTCCGTGACGGTGGACATCACACCGCGGTTCACCGCCGAGCGCGGGCCGGCGAGCACGACATCCTCGGTCGACCTGCCGTGGTTCGTGGCGATCAGCGACGAGCGCGACACACGCATTCTCGACCAGCTGGACTACACGGCGCGGGCCGCCTTCACCGGCAATCAATCAAGGGTGGTCGCGACCGGCGAGCGTGTGCGCCTGACGCTGCCGGTCAGCGACATCGAGACCTACAACGTGCGTATTTCCTTCCGGCTGAACGCTGAGGAGCTGGCGTACAACCGCCGGCGCGGGGTGCGGTAGAACGCCCTCAAGCGCCGCGCAGCTCGACTGAGGCGCCTCGCTCGTTTTTTGTGCCCTTAAGCGCCGGGCGCACGCTGCGCGCTTGGCTCGCCGCATTGGCAGCGGCGCCCATTGGGGCTTGCGGTCCGCAGGCAGGCCGGGGTTCGTGTGCCTTTGGGCGGTCGGCTTGGATCGTAGGCAGCAGGAGCGTTGCTGATCGGTGAGGGCCAGTTGGGCGCCTGCCTCGCGCGCCTTGCTTTCGCCTCCGCTCTCGGGCATCACGACTGCTCCCGTCGATACCGCGCGGGAGAGAGCCTCGCTGCGAGGCCGCCGAAGGCGCAACCGGCCCCCGGAAACGCTCAGGCCAAAGGACCGCGCGGGGAAGGGAACTCTGGAAAGCTCGGCGCGCGATCTGCGCCGGCACCGACGGAGTAAGGCACCACCGGTCAACGGGCGGCGCCGAATCTCTCAGGTTCCCAGGACAGAGGGGGGTCACGGACTGAACCCCAATGCCGCACCATCAGCGGCCGGAGCAACCGTGACCGAGACCCTACGCGAAACGCCGCTGGCCGATCTGCATCGTGAGTTGGGCGGGCGCATGGTGCCCTTCGCAGGCTACGCCATGCCCGTGCAGTATCCCGCCGGCATCATGGCCGAACACCTGCATTGCCGGGCACGCGCGTCGCTATTCGACGTCTCGCA
The DNA here is from genome assembly GCA_028288785.1 of Rhodospirillales bacterium. GTDB lineage: Bacteria > Pseudomonadota > Alphaproteobacteria > Acetobacterales > Acetobacteraceae > Plastoroseomonas. Next base: position 4,693 of record JAQGHV010000036.1, read on the forward strand.
CATGGGCCAGGCCGAGCTGGTCGGCGTCGATGGTGCCGCGGCGCTGGAGAAGCTGACGCCGGCCGATGTGCTCGGCCTGAAGCCGCAACGCCAGCGCTACGCCCTGCTGACCAGCGACGAGGGCGGCATCCTCGATGATTTCATGGTCGCGAACCTGCCGACACCCGAGGGAGGCGAGCGCCTGTTCCTGGTGGTGAACGCCGGCAACAAGGACGCCGATTTCGACCGGATCGCGGCCGCGCTCCCGCCCGGCCTGCGCCTGCTCCGCCGCGAGGATCGCGCGCTGCTGGCCCTGCAGGGTCCCGAGGCGGTGGCCGCGATTGCGGAACATGCGCCTGGTGTCGCCGCACTCGGCTTCATGGGCATCGTCGAGACGACGCTGTTCGGGGTGCACGCGATCATCTCGCGCTCCGGCTATACCGGCGAGGATGGGGTGGAAATCTCCCTGCCCGGCGAGCGTGCGGAGGAGGTTGCGCGTTCGCTGCTGAAGCTCGACGGCGTCGCCCCGGCAGGCCTTGGCGCCCGCGATTCTCTCCGCCTCGAAGCCGGGCTGTGCCTGCACGGCAACGACATCGACGCGACGACCAGCGCCACCGAGGCGGGGCTGATCTGGAGCATCGGGAAGCGCCGCCGCATGGCTTGGGATTTCCCGGGAGCCGAGCGTGTGCGTGATGAGATGGCCAGTGGCCCGCTCCGCCGGCGCGTCGGGTTGCGTCCCGAGGGGCGCCAGCCCGCCCGCGCGCACAGCATCATCCAGACCGTCGACGGCACGCCGGTCGGCGAAGTGACTTCCGGCGGCTTCGGCCCGAGCGCGAACGCACCCATCGCGATGGGCTACGTCGCGCCCGAATACGCGGCCGATGGCACCGCGCTCGAGATCCTGGTCCGCGGCAAGGCACTGCCCTGCCGCGTCGCCGCCATGCCCTTCATTCCCCACCGCTACGCACGCTGACCGGAGACCCGCAAATGGCCGAGATGAAATTCAGCAAAGACCATGAATGGGTGCGGCTGGAGGGCGATGCCGCCACCATCGGCATCACCGACCACGCGCAACAGGCACTGGGCGACGTGGTGTTCGTCGACCTGCCCGAACTCGGGCGCGTCGTAACCGCGGGCGAGGCCTGCGCCGTCGTCGAGAGCGTCAAGGCGGCGTCGGATGTCTATGCGCCGATTTCCGGCCGCATCGTGGATGTGAACAGCGCGCTGGCCGAATCACCCAGCCTCATCAATTCAGAGCCGACCAGTGGCGGCTGGTTCTTCCGCATCGAGCCGAGCACGCCCGTCGAATTCGACGGCCTGATGGACGAGGCCGGCTACGCGAGCTTCGTGGAGAGCGTTGCGTGACACATCTCGACCAACTCGCGCTGCTTGAGGACCGGCAGGAGTTCTCGCGCCGGCACATCGGCCCGAACCAGGCCGAGATCGACGCCATGCTGAAGGTCGTCGGCGCCTCGTCGCTGGCAGACCTCGCGGGGCGCACGGTGCCGGCAGATATCATGGGGATGGACCTCGGCGTGCTGCCGCCGCCGCTGACCGAGGCCGGTGTGATCGCGGAGCTGCGTGGGCTCGCGGCGCAGAACCGGGCCGACATCAAGTCGCTGATCGGGCAGGGGTATCACGGGACGCACACGCCGCCGGTGATCCTGCGCAACGTGCTCGAAAATCCCGGCTGGTACACGGCGTACACGCCCTACCAAGCGGAGATCGCGCAGGGGCGGCTTGAGGCGCTGGTCAACTTCCAGACCATGGTTTGCGACCTTACGGGATTGCCGGTCTCCAACGCGTCGCTGCTCGATGAGGGCACCGCAGCGGCCGAGGCCGTCGCGATGGCGCATGCGGCGACGCGGGGCAAGGTGAACGTGCTGGTGGTGGCCGCGGACGTGCATCCGCAGACGCGTGCCGTCGTCGCATCGCGAGCGACACCGCTCGGCTATGAGGTCCGGGTCGTGCCGGTGGCCGGCTTGCTTGCCGCGATCGAGGCCGAGCGGCCTTTCGCGCTGGTGCTGCAATATCCTGGCACGACGGGTGAAGTGCGCGACCTCACGCCCGAGATCGCGGCGGTGCACGGCGCGGGTGGTCTCGCGATCGTCGCGGCCGATCCCCTGTCGCTGTGCATGCTGACGCCGCCGGGCGAGATGGGGGCCGATATCGTGGTTGGCTCCACCCAGCGCTTCGGCGTGCCGATGGGCTATGGCGGGCCGCACGCGGCGTTCATGGCGGTCAAGGATACCTATAAGCGGCTGATGCCGGGGCGCCTGGTCGGCGTTTCCGTCGATGTCGCCGGTGCGCCGGCCATGCGGCTCGCACTGCAGACGCGGGAGCAGCATATCCGGCGCGAGAAGGCGACCTCCAACATCTGCACCGCGCAGGTGCTGCTGGCCGTGATGGCCGGGATGTATGCGGTCTGGCACGGGCCGGATGGCTTGGCGCGCATCGCCGGGCGGGTGAATTTGCAGGCGCGGCTGCTGGCCGCCGCCGCTGATGCCGCCGGGTTCGTCCTGGCGCACAACACCTTCTTCGACACCATCGCTGTGCAGGCTGGTGATCGCGCCCCGGCGCTGATGAGCGCTGCCCTGGCACGAGGGTTCAACCTGGCCTCGCATGCCGATGGCATTGTCGGCATCGCTCTCGATGAGACCGTCACGCGCGCGGATCTGGACGCGCTGTGCCAAGTGCTTGGCGAGGTCGGCGGCGTCGTGCCCGAACTCGGCGAGGCGGCCGCCGCCATTCCGCCGGCCATGCTGCGCAACTCGCCCTACCTGACCGCCGAGGTGTTCGCTTCGCACCGGTCGGAGCATGCGATGCTGCGCTACCTCAAGCGCCTCGAAGACAAGGATGTGGCGCTGAACCGCAGCATGATCCCGCTGGGATCCTGCACCATGAAGCTGAACGCGACCGCCGAGATGATCCCGATCACCTTCCCCGGTTTCGCGAACCTCCATCCCTTCGTGCCGGTCGATCAGGCCGGCGGATACATCACCCTGGTCGAGCGGCTTTCAGCGTGGCTCTGCGCCATCACCGGCTTTGCGGCGGTGTCGCTGCAGCCCAATGCCGGCAGCCAGGGCGAGTATGCGGGGCTCCTCGCAATCCGCGCCTGGCACCTGGCGCGTGGCGACGCGGGCCGGGACGTGTGCCTCATCCCGTCCTCGGCGCATGGCACGAACCCGGCCTCGGCTGTCATGGCGGGGATGAAGGTCGTCGTGGTCGGTTGCGACCGCGACGGCAATGTCGATCTCGGCGACCTCCGCGCCAAGGCGGAGCAGCACGCGGACAGCCTTGCGGCGCTGATGATCACCTACCCGTCGACGCATGGCGTATTCGAGGAAGCGATCCGCGAGATCTGCGCCCTGGTCCATGCCAAGGGCGGCAAGGTCTATATGGACGGCGCCAACATGAACGCGCAGGTCGGCCTCACTAGCCCGGCCAGCATCGGCGCAGATGTCTGCCACCTGAACCTGCACAAGACGTTCTGCATTCCCCATGGCGGCGGTGGCCCCGGTGTTGGCCCGATCGGCGTGACGGCGGAGCT
>JAQGHV010000058.1 GCA_028288785.1 Rhodospirillales bacterium
GTACCACGGCTTCTGCGAGAGGATGCTGGCTTGGCCGTTCCAGCCCCGCGGCCATGCGCAACACCTCCTCCTCAGCCACGCCGGCCACAGGGACAACCGCCACCACGTCCGGACGGCCCTGGGTGAGCGTGCCGGTCTTGTCCACGACCAGCGTGTCGATCCGTTCCATGCGCTCCAGCGCCTCAGCGTTCTTGATCAGCACGCCGGCCTGCGCGCCACGACCGACGCCGACCATGATCGACATCGGCGTGGCCAAGCCCAGCGCGCAGGGGCAGGCGATGATCAGCACCGTCACGGCCGCGACCAGCGCGAAGGCGAGGCGTGGCTCCGACCCCCAGACCGCCCACACGGCGAAGGCGAGTAGCGCGACCGCCACCACCACAGGCACGAACCAGCCGCTGACCTGGTCGGCAAGTCGCTGGATCGGTGCACGTGAACGCTGCGCGCCGGCCACCATGCGGACGATCTGCGCCAGCACCGTGTCCTGACCGACGCGATCGGCGCGCATGATGAAACTGCCCTGGCCGTTCAGGGTGCCGCCCACGACCTGATCGCCCGCCGCTTTGGTGACCGGCACTGGCTCGCCTGTCACCAAGCTTTCATCGACGTTCGAACCGCCTTCCAGCACCGCGCCATCCAGCGGCACCTTGTCGCCGGGGCGAACGCGCAGCCGATCGCCGACCACGATAGCGGCCAGCGCCACCTCCTCATCGGAGCCGTCGTCCCGCAGCCGCCGCGCCATGGCTGGCGCGAGGTCGAGCAGGGCGCGGATGGCGCCACCCGTCTGCTCGCGCGCGCGGAGTTCCAGTACCTGGCCAAGCAGCACCAGCACCACGATCACGGCCGCCGCCTCGAAGTATACCGCCACGGAGCCATCGGCTGCGCGGAAGGCCGCCGGGAAGATGCCAGGGGCGAGGGTTGCCACGACGCTGAACACCCAGGCGACACCGGTGCCAAGCGCAATCAGGGTGAACATGTTCAGGCTGCGGTTCACCAAGCTCTGCCAGCCGCGCACGAAGAACGGCAATCCGGCCCAGAGCACCACCGGCGTCGCAAGGGCCAGCTGGATCCAGTTGCCCACCCGCGGCCCGCCGACGAGGTGCATCATCCCCGTCAGGTGCCCGCCCATTTCCAGCAGGAACACCGGCGCGGTCAGCACCAGGCCGATCCAGAAGCGACGGGTGAAGTCCACCAGCTCCGGATTGGGCCCGGCCTCAGCCGAGGGGGTTTCGGGTTCCAGTGCCATGCCGCAGATCGGGCAGCTGCCCGGTCCGGGCTGGCGGATCTGCGGGTGCATCGGGCAGGTGTAGATGGCGCCGGACGCCACGGCCTCGGCCCGCAGCGGCGCGCGCGCTTCCAGATACTTTGCCGGTTCGGCGATGAACTTGGTGCGGCAGCCGGCCGAGCAGAAATGATAGGCGTGCCCGGCATGTTCGGCATGGTGTGCCGTTTTTGCCGGGTCGACGGTCATCCCGCAGACCGGATCCTTCACGGTGCCCGACGCCGCCGCGGCTCCACCATGGTGAGGATCGTGCTTGCCATGGGCAGGGTGGGTTTCGTGCTGATCCATGTCCGTTCAACTCCTCAGCGTGCGATCGATCGGGCGGCCAGCATCGCCAGCGGCGGCAACAGCAGCCATTGCAGGACGGGGGCGAGGCCGGTTCCCCAGGGCGGAAGGCGTGGCATGGCCGCGGTGTAGGCCCAGGATTGGCGAAGATCGACATTCAGCCACTCGCTGAACACCGTGTATCCAACACCGGCCAAGGTCGCGGCGATGGTGACGCGCCCCCATCCCCGGGCCGGCCAGTCCCAGGCGCGCGTCAGCAGCAGCGCGAATGCCAGCGCACCCATGGCGATCATCACATCCCCGCCGGTGCAATGCAGGACGGCGAACGCAATCTTGCGCGGCGTTCCCTCCGCCCAGAGCGTGTAGAGCGGGAGCTGCGCGATCTCCCAGGCCAGGTTCATGGCGAGCATCGCCACGAGATATCGCGCCGCGGGCGCACGCCAGCAAGCGCACCCTCGCGGCGCCTCGGCGATCACCTGGCTCCAGCGCCACGATCCGGACCTGTGTGCGCTCCGCCGCCGCCATCTCCATGCTCGTGGTGCATGAACAGATGCATGAGCGGGCAGGCGAGGAGAAGGAGGTAGGGAGGCGCCCCGAAGGCGTGACCCCAATGCTCCCGCAGGACGTAGAAGGCCGCGACCAGCGCGAGGCCGATTAAGGCAATTCCCATGCGTGTGCGCCACCAGGATGGCGCGCCCTGCGTGCTCACGGTGGTCATCCGGTCCATGTCACGGCATCCCCATGCCACGGAGGTGTTCGGCCATGAGCTCATCGGCGGTTCGCCGCTGCTCCTCGGACAGGGCTGCATAGAGCGGTGTCGCCGCCGCGCTGAGCGCGCGCGTCGCCTCCAAACTGGCGGAGAGCAGCGCGATGCGGCGCTCCACCTGTTGCGGCAAGGTACCGGGCCTGGTGGTCGTGCCCATCGCCTGCTGTGTTACCTGACGAAGCCGATCGCCTTGGGCGCGAACGGCATCCGCGAAGGCATTCCATTGCGGGACCTGCGCATCCGTGATCCGCAGTTCGGCACGGAAGAAGGCCAGCTGCCCCTCGCTCCGGCGGAACGGACGCAACGATGCCGCCGCCATCCGGCTCTGCATCATCTGCTGCATCATACGGCCCATATCGCCGCTCATCATGCCGGCACCCGTGCCTGCCGTGCCAGGACCCGACGGGCCATGCTGCGCCGGCGGGGAGGTTGCCGGCGGAGCGCTGGCGGGAGCTCCGGGATGGTGGGGATCGGTCGCCGCACCCGGGGCCGCCGGCGCCTGCGCGAGCGCGGTTCCCGCTACCCCGAACGCCAGAATGGCAGCCGAGGTGAATATGTCGAATTTCCTCATGATCGTGTCCCTTTTTCCTTCGTTTTGGCGCGCGGCGTCAGGCGTAGGATTGCTGCTTAACGTGCGTTCCGGCACGTCACCGCGCTGGAAGGCGGGCAAGGATCGCGCGCAGCTCGGCGATCTCGCGCTGCTGTTCCCGGATGACGGTGTTCGCGATGGCGCGCACGGCTGGATCCCTGCCGTGCTCCAGCACGACCCGCGCCATGTCGATGGCGCCTTGGTGGTGCGGGATCATGGACGCGGCGAAATCGCGATCCGCATCGCCGGTGTAGGTAATGGCCATGTCGCGATGCATCGTCTCGTTCGCGGCCACGAAGGCGGCGGTCGAGGACGACACCGCCGCAGGTCCGGGCACCGCGGCGCCGTGTTGATGCGGACCTGTCGCCGCGGGCGCCTGCACGCCGGGCATCATCCGCTGCTGCATGTGCGGCTGCATGCCGGGCATCTGGCCCATCATGCCGGGCTGCGCCGGCTGGGGCGGCGGCGCGGTGCCCTGGGCCATCGCGACGCTTGCCGCAGCGAGGGTCGCCAACCCGGCAGCGAGACCAAACACGGGCGCAAGGCGGGTCATGGGCTGGTTTCCTTGTTCTGGTCCGATGACACTGGCGGTGCGCCATGTCGCCAGCGTCACGCCGTCATGACAAAGCATGTCAGCGCGCGGTCATGCGGGGATGCGCTCGGCCTGCCAGCCACCATCGCGCAGCGCCTGTACCAGGCGCGCCGGGTCCGCGTCCGAAGTCACGGCCGCTTCGCGCGTTTCCAGCGCGATATCGACCTGCGCCGCCGGGTCGGCCTGGCGCAGCACCGCCGTGACCCCCTTCGCGCACCCGCCGCAGTGCATGTTCGCGATCCGAAAGCGGTGCATGGCGTCTTCCTCACGGTTTCTGGTCCGGCCGGCGGGGGGGTGATCGCCCCCGCGGCAGGATCAATGGCTGTCGATGGCGACCGACGCCTTCGGGAGCAGGGTGCATACGCTCAATCCGCCGCCCGGGTCGTTGATCAAGCGCAAGGTGCCGCCGTGTTGTTCAACCGCGCGCCGGGCGATGGTGAGGCCGAGCCCGCTGCCCCCCGTGCCACGATTGCGCGAGGTTTCGAGGCGCCGGAACGGCTCGAACACGGCCTGCATCTCAGCCTCCGGGATGCCCGGCCCGTCATCCTCGATCCGGACCAGGATGTCCTGTCCCTCGTCTTCGAGAACGACGCGCGCCCCACCCCCATATTTCACCGCATTGTCGATCAGGTTCGCAAAGGCGCGCTTCAGCGTCACCGGGCTGCAAACAAGCCTCGCCTGCGCCGGGCCGGCATAAGTCACCGCCGCGCCGGCATCGGCGGCCGCGTGGCAGAGCGTCTCGATCATCGCGACCAGGTCGACGGGCTTGCGCGGCTCGCTCTCGGTCTCGCCACGCAGATAAGCCAGCGTCGAGTCGATCATCGCCTCCATTTCGTCGAGGTCGGCATCAATGGCACGTGCCGCCTCGCCGTCCTCGACGAAGCCGGCGCGCAGCCGCAGCCGCGCGATGGGCGTGCGCAGGTCATGGCTGACGGCGGCCAGGGCCTGGGTGCGGTCGGCGATAAGGCGGTCGATGCGGCCCTGCATGCGGTTGAAGGCCTGCGCGGCGTGGCGCACCTCACGCGGGCCTTCCTCGGGCACGGGCACCACCTGCCCCGGGCCGCCGAAGCGATCCGCCGCATCGGAGAGCGCGCGCAACGGCCGCCCGATCAGCCGCACCACCAGCAGCCCGAGCAGCAGGATGCCCACTGCCATCGCCGTGGTGGAGAGCAGCGTGGCGTGTTCCGACGCCGGTGGGCGGAACAAAGCGGCGGAGAAGTTAAGCCAGCTGCCGTCCGGAAGCGGCAGCGCGCCGAGCAGCAGGTGCCGCGACGTCTCGCCATCCGCGACACCATCCTCCCCGTAGCCCAGGCGCAGGCTGGCGACATCGAGCTCCGGCACCAGCTCGCCGAGCCGGCGGCGCAGCGCGTCGATGCGTTGGCTGCTGACTTGTCGCGGCTGCACCGTGGGCGCCGGCGTCCAGTGCATGTCGAGGCTCGCAGTGGAGAGCGCATGCGCGGTTCGGTCACGTTCCTCGACCGGCAGTTCGGCAACCGCTCGCTTGGCAGCCACTAGGCGCTCCGCGAGTTGCGATTCACGCGTGGTGCCCAGCACCGCCTCGGTGCCGATCTGGTGCAGCCAAAGGCTGCCGACGTGAAAGGCCATCAGGCCAACCAGCAACACGAGCACGATACGCCCGCCAAGCGTGTCCGGCACCAGGCGCCGCAGCTGCTTCATGCCCCGCGCTTCACGGGCGGCACGAGCATGTAGCCGGCGCCGCGCACCGTCTTGATGATGGCCGGGCTTTCATCGGTCGGCTCCAGCTTCCGCCGCAAGCGGCTGACCATGACATCGACCGACCGCTCGGTGCCGTTGAAGGCCATCCGGTTGCGCGCGAGGTCCAGCAGCTGGTCGCGACTCAGCACCCGCTGCGCGTGTTCACAGAAGGCCAGCAGCAGATCGTACTCGCCGCCCGAGAGATCGACCGCGGTGCCGTCTGGCGCGCTGAGTTCACGCCGCCGCGTATCAAGGCTCCAATCGGCGAACAGGATGCGCTCGCCCGTCTGGCCGGCCATCGGCTCACCCGCCTCGCCACGCGAGCGCCGTAGCAGCGCGCGGACACGGGCCAGCAACTCGGCGCGCCCAAAGGGCTTGGGGATGTAGTCGTCGGCGCCGAGCTCCAGCCCGAGCACACGATCGGTTTCCCCACCACGCGCCGTCACCATGATGATCGGAACGCCCGACTTGGCACGCAGCGCGCGGCAGAGATCGAGGCCAGAGGCGCCCGGCAACATTACATCGAGCAGCACGAGATCGACCGGCGCCCCGGCCAGCACCTCCCACATCTCGCGCCCGTCGCGCGCGCCAGTGACTCGGAAGCCATTGTGGCGCAGGAACTTGGCGATCAGCGTGCGCATCTCGCCGTCATCTTCGACGACGAGGATGTGGGCTTCCTGCGGCAGGTTATCGGGCGCCATCACGTCATTGATGCCGGTGGCTGCCGGGCATCGGGCCGCCATGCTGCGGGGTGCCGCCGGCATGACCGCGCAGGTGGGCATAGGCGGCGATCTGTTCCGCGTTCAGCAGAGCCGCCTGCGCCAAGTGCGTGCGCAGATGTACGTCCCGGATCTCGCCCTGCAGGGCCGCAATGCGGGCCGTGCGCACGGAGAGGTCGGTTGGCGTAACACTGCGGTCGCGGAAAGCGGTGTCGAGCGCACGCTCCTCCTCGATCACCCGGGCGCCGAGGTCGCCGGCCGCAACCTGCATCTCCGCCATCAGTCGCTGCGTCGCCGCGAGCTGCGTGGGCGTGAGCTGCATCGCGCCGGCAAGTTCGATGACATGAGCCGGGCCAGGCCATCCATTCAGCTCCGCCGCGAGCGCCAGGCCCATGCCGCGCCCGGCGAGGAGGTCTGCCTGCTGTTCAGCGGATAGAGCGCGGATCGGACTGTCCGTCCTGCCAGCATAGGGCGATGGCGCGTTGGCCCAGGCGGGGACAGCGAGAAACAGGGCGAAGGCAATTGCCGCAGAGCGCATCACATCCACCTCAGTTCTGATCCATGGGCGTAAATCGCGCCTGCGCGGGACGTTGGCCGGGCAAGGTCAGCGTGACAACCGCGCGCATGCCGCGCGCTGCGGTGAAGTCGCCGGTGCCGCCCAGCATGTTGTCGCCGATGGGCGCGAGTACCACGGTGGCCTGGCGCCCGGCAGCAAGCACGACGCCCTGCGCCGTCGCTCCCGCGGCCGGGATGGACCGGTCGGCGCCGTCGAACAGGAACAGCCGCAGCGTGTTTCCTGCCGCCACCAACTCGGCGTGGTTGCTGCCGATATCCGCCTTCTGACCGCCATTCGGGCCGCGCCGCGGCTCATGCGCGGCGACGGAGAACGGGGCAAGGACGAAGCCGGCGAGCAGCATGCGGCGGGGGATCATGTCGGGGGTCCTCACGGATCAATACGCCTCGGCCAACTTCAGTTCCTGCTGGACGACACGCAGTCTGTCCAAAGTGGGGCGACCGAAGCGGTGGAACAGCAGTGGCGTCAGGAAGGTGTCGAGCAGGGTCGCTGTGATCAAACCGCCGAAGATGGTCACCGCGACCGGGTGCAGGATCTCCTTGCCCGGCTCGTTCGCGCCGATCATCAACGGGATGAGCGCAAAGCCGGCAGAGAGCGCGGTCATCAACACCGGGGTCAGGCGTTCCAGGCTGCCGCGGATCACCAGCGCCAGGCCCCACCGGTCGTCTTCAAGAAGCGCGAGGTTCAGGTAGTGGCTGACCTTCAGGATGCCGTTGCGGGTTGCGATGCCGGTCAGCGTGATGAAGCCGATCATCGACGCCACGGAGAGCGGCTGCCCCGCGATCCACAGAGCGGCGACAGCGCCCCCCAGCGCGAGCGGCACATTGCCCATGATGATCAGCGCCAGCACCGCCGATCTGTAGCGGCTGTAGAGCACCATGAAGATCA
>JAQGHV010000070.1 GCA_028288785.1 Rhodospirillales bacterium
CGGCGCCGTCGCGATCCTGCACGTCGGCCCGATGCACCACCACGGCGAGCAGCAGGCCGAGCGTGTCGGTCAGTATGTGGCGCTTGCGGCCGAGGGTTTTCTTGCCCGCGTCGTAGCCCGATGGGTCGAGTGTCCAGCCCCCTTTTGCGTGCCCTTCGACGTCTGGCTGTCGATGATCGCGGCGGTCGGGCTGGCCGCGCGGCCGGACTGCTCGCGCACCGCCACGTGGAGCGCGTGGTGGAGGCGCTCGAGCGTGCCCTCCCACTCCCAGCGGGAGAAGTAGCCCCACACCGTGCTCTTGGGTGGAAGGTCCTTGGGCAGGGCCTGCCACTGGCAGCCAGTCGAGAGCACGGAGAAGATGGCGCTGAGCACTTCGCGCACGTTGACGCTTCGCGGCCGGCCGCCGCGCCTGGCGCCGCGGATCAATGGCGCCACCACCGCCCACTCACCCTGCGTCAAATCGGACGGGTAGCGCAGACCACGCCGGTCCGCCGCTCGCCGATACTCCGCCGTCCACGTCATCCTGCCGCCCTCGCGAACCGATCACAGGGACACAGAATCACAACCGATTCAGGAGATTCAACTTCTTTGCGGATCGGCTCTCAGAGGTGAACGTGTTGGAGAACGTTGGCAGTCCATGCGCAACAGCTGGCTGTCCAACCGCGTGTTCCGTGATCACGACAACATCGTCGATCATTGCTGCCACCACTGGAACAGGCTGATCGATCAAGCCTGGCGCATCATGCTGATCGGCATGCGCGACTCGGTGCATCGGTTTTAACCCGTGAGAACTGGTACCAATGGGTCGTTCTAGCCCAGCTGTGGCCTGCCTCCGCTTCCGACCAACATCCGACGCACAAAACGTCACTGCCGATCAAATTCTGTTCTTGTTTTGAGCCGGGCGGGTGGCGTACTGCTACCCCAGCATAGAGGCGCGTCCAACGCGCTGACTTTAACGGTTTGGCTTCGCAAAGCTGTGGCGATGAAGCGTGCACCATCGTCGCCGGTGGGGCGGACCGACTGGGGGTAGGGGCGTGTGAGCAGCTGGCTTGAGACGCGAGGCCTGGTGCTGCGGGCCGATGGACTGGACGTGACGTTGATGCGCCGTGCCACCATTCTGATGACGCCCGCCGAGGCGGTGAGGATCGTGGATGACGGAAACCAAGCTCTGTGGCTCGCGAGCTTCGCCTGGCGCCCGCTGAAGGGCGTGCCAAGGCTCCGGCGGTGCGGATGCTCAAAGACGGCCTGGGGTGCTGGAAGGAAGCGCTGGCCGCCTTCCTCATGCAATGGTCGCAACCCCGCGCGGCAGGCACCAAAGGGATGCGACATGGTCATGTGGTGACCTGACGACCAATCATGCCTATCGTGGCCCGCAGCAACACGCCTCACCGCCCAAGCGATACCGTTTGAGCCGCAATCCTCGAGTGGAGTTTCGACGGCAGGCGCCAATGATCGAAGGCCCCCGTCAAATGCGACCAACAACCGACAATTTGTGGAACATCTTGTGGGCTTCTGGGATAACTCCTTAAAAGCCTCTGAAAACATCGATAAATTGGCGGATGGGGTGGGATTCGAACCCACGGTGAAGTTGCCCCCACGGCGGTTTTCAAGACCGCTGCCTTCAGCCACTCGGCCACCCATCCATCCTATGTTATCAGGAGGTTAGAGCCTGAAAACCGCTAGGGTAAAAAGCACCGTGCCGGGTTTTGTGCCGGGGTGGATTTTCCGCCCCATCAGCCATCATCCAGGCGCAGCCAGCCGGAGTATATCTCTGTCGTGCGGACAGTCGAGTGGCCCAGGATGCGCGAAAGCTTGTAGATGTCGCCCCCTGCCTGGAGCCAGCGGATCGCATAGGTATGGCGCAGGTCGTGGAAGCGGAAGTGCGGTGCGCCTGACCGGCCGTGGGTCTCGCGCCAGCGCGACGGCAGGCTATGCAGCCGACCGCCATCGCGGTTGCGAACACGGGTTGTTCGGCCGGCGCGCCGGCCCCAAGCACGCTGGCCAGCAGCCGTCGGACCGGTGGTGTCATCCCGATGGTCCGCGGGGATCGTGTCTTCGTCTTGATGAAGGTGATGGTCCTCTTCTCGAAATTGACGTTGCGGCGCTCCAGCGAGCCGGCCTCTTCCTGTCGGCAGCCGGTCCGGGCCGCAAAGCGGATCAGCTCCGCCAAGCCCGGCGGCGCCGCGTTGATCGCTTGTGCGATGTAACGGAGGGAGACCGGCTCCACGGGATCGCGCCGCTCAGACAGCTCGCCCTTTTCGTCGGGAATGGGGTTGTGCTCCACCCACCCCGCGCGCCGGGCGATCTTGAAGACGCGCGAGGCGGTGGCAAGGTCGCGCCGGACGGTGGCCGGGCTGACGCCGGCCTTGATCCTGGTCGTGGCGTAGTCGCTGACGCGGGCGCTGGTGATCTGGGAAAGGAACAGGCCAGCCCAATGCGGGTGAAGCATGCGGATCGAGGTTTCGTAGCGCCGCTGGGTCGCTTCGCGCAGCTTAACGAATTCGGTGTCCATCCACCGCTCGACGGCCTGCGGCCATTTCCGCTCCCGCTCGCGCTCGGCGCGCACCGGATCCGCACGGATGGCTTCGGCCTCTTCAGCAGCGCTTCGAGGCCGAGCTTGGCCTGCTTTTTGTGACTCGTTCGTAGCGAGCGCCGGGTGTCGCGTCCGTTGATCTGAACGCGGGCCCACCAAATTCCATTGCGCTCATAAAGGTTGTCGCTGCCGGCTTCTGCCATTGTTGGGAAGCCGCTATGTTGCGCTCAAGGTATGTAGCAACGTCGCTGGTGGCGATAGTCCAAATTCCGCCCACCTTGGCAGCTCTTAGCTGTCCGCTCGCGATCAGGCGCCGGACGCTCATCATGGAGACGCCGAGAAGGCCGGCGGCTTGGCGGACCTGGATTCGGGTGGGATCGGTCATGCGGGCGATTGGTCGCGCGCTGGTCCGTCTGCCCCGGATTGATCCCTGGACGCCTTCGGGCTGCCAATATTGAAGGTCGGGCCGGCAAGCAGGCGGCCGCTCACTTGCACGGTGCAATCGGCCACCGCCACCAGCTCGCTGTAGCAACGCCAGCCAAGGCGCGGGCCCGCCCGCACATCCGCGCGCTGGGCGGCCGTGGCCAAGCCCTCGAGGGCGCCCCGGCGGGTGCCGATCAAGGTGCCGCCATTGAGCGGCTGGGGCGCTGGTTCGGCGAAGAGGGCGAGCTGGTCCATGCTCAATCCTTCATCCGCCCGCTGGCGCGCTGGTAGCCGCGCCACCGCTCCATGGCCCATGGGGCGGCGTGGTAGCAGGCCGCCGTGATCGGCGTGTCGCCTATCCAGCTTCGCCCGATTTCGTTGGTGGGCCCCTCCTCGTTCAGCCCGGACCGGATGAGCACCGCAATCCACGGGCAGGGCGTGGTGGGTTGGCGCGCGCCGGCGACGTGGTCGAAGGTCTTGATCGCGCCTTCGGGGAGGGTGTCGCAAAGGTGCAGGATCACGCGCGCGCCTTCCGCTTGGCTCGCGCCGGCGGCTGCACCGGCTCCAGGATGCCCAGCGCCTCGCCGATCGAGCGCAGCTTGTCCGCGGCGGCGGTTGCTGATTTGCCGGCGGCCTCCGCGGTGCTCACTGCGTCTAGCCAGCTTCCCAGCCCTAGTTTCCAAGGATGCCCGCCTTGAGGGCGGGCGCAACGCGCTTGGCTGCGTCGTCCGGCTGGCGATCCGACAGACCCATTTCCCACATCGAAGTCACAGGACCGTCGCTGGGCGCGCATCGCGGCCGCAAACTGGTTCCAGAAGCGGTCATCGCGGCTTTCCGCCTGCTTGTGCTGGACCAAGGTATGCGCCTACGGCCTCCTTGAGCGCCTCTTCGCGCCCAGCGTAATCCGGATGCGCAGCATGGCGGTCATGAAGGTGGCAAAAAAATCGCGCCGCTCCTTTTCGGGAACTTCGCGACGCCTTTGCACGTTCATCGCCTCACATCCCCCGTGCGCGGCGGTAGAGGTCGAGCAGCGTTTCCTGCTACTCGACATCGGCCGGCTTCTGCGAGCGGATGCGGATCACCTGGCGGACCACCGCCACGTCGAAGCCGGCGCTCTTCGCCTCGGCGTAGATGTCCTTGATGTCGTCGCCGTGAGACTTGCGTTCCTCTGCCAGGGGCTCGATGCGCTCGATGATGGAGCGCAGGCGGTCGGCCGCGATGCCGCCCATCTCCACCGGCGCCGCCATCGCGTTCTTCGTGTCGTCGATCACGTATTTCCGTTCCCAGGAGGCAGTTCTGAATACCTACCGGTAACGAAGCGTCAAGATTAAGTTCCGATTATAAATAGGAGTTACGCTTTCGACTTTCGGCGCAAAAAGACCGGCCCTGGTGGGGCGCCGGGCTTTTTGCGGAGCGGCGGGTTTAGGCGGTGCGGATCGCGAGCACGCGCCAGAGTGTGCCGGCCGCCACCGGATGCGGCTCCGGGCTCCCGTCCATGACCGCCATGGTTCCGTCCGTGGCGCGCGGGATTAGTATGCCCACGGCCTTCACCTCGGCGCCGATGATGCTGACCACCAGGTCGCCAAGGCGCGCGGCCTCGGTCTGGTCGCAGATGAGAACGTGCCGCGGCTGGAGCATGCCATGCGGGCGCGTGAGCGCTACGGCAACGGCGTCGTGCGGAATGTCCGCGGTGAAGTCGGACAGGGAAAATCGCGCCTCCGTCTCGGCGTTCTGCCCTTCCCGGACCAAGCGGAGGCCGGCCGGCTCCGCGGGGGGGCGTGGTGCGGCAGGCGGCACGAGCACAAGAGGTGCGTGCGTGGGGCGCATCGGCGATCCAGCGTTTAAGGCTTCGATGGCCGGGGCGGCGCGCCTGGGGCGACGATCGGCGTCACGCAAATCTTCCTCCGGCACCGCAAGCAGGCCGGCCAGCGCACGGCGCGCATCCTCGGGCAGTTCACGCGGCGAGCCCTTTTGCACATACTGCTGGAGGTAGGAATGGTTCCGCCCGAGCAGGCCGGATAATTCTTTCAGGTTCATCCGCCGCGCTTTTGCCGCGGCAAGTAGTGCAGCGCGGGCAGGTGTAAGCGTCGTGATCGCAGGGGTGCCTGTGGGGTCCATGGCAGACCTAAATCCTTTCTCCGGGAGGGTTTGGTACCTGTATAAGCCGGAAGCCTGTGGTGCAACGGAATCTGCAGGCGGAAAGGGCCGATCGAGTGCGACAAGCTGGTTGCGTGACCTGGTGAAATAGGTTGAATCCTCTTGTTGTGCAGACAATCCTCCAAGACATCGAAGACTTCCTGATCGCGTTCCTCAATGTGGCCCTATCGCAGGTCGGCAAGCAGGCGGTCAGCGATTCCGGTTTCGTGCCAGGCCTGCGGGCAAGGCGTAAGGCTCGCGCCGGCACGTCCGCGGGTGCGGCAATGGTTGGCCGACTTCGCGCGGCGCCAACCGCTCGCCGCGCAGACGCAAGCGCGTCGCCGCGTGCAGGCATCGCTGGCCGTCGCGCCTGGTGTGACTGCCGTGCCGGCAGAGACGGCCGCGCCGTAGTGATCCCGCCGCCGCATTATGTGCTGTGGCTCGCCGGCACCATCACCCCGACGCTCAACGTCGCCTTGCGCCAGCATTGGCCAAAGCGGTCAAAGGGCACCGTGGCTGTGGCCTGGGCGATCCGCCTGGGGATGGGGCGGGCACCGCTGCCGGCGCAGCCCTGGCCGCGCGCGCTCCTGGTGATCGAGCGCCGCGTCGGCGGCATCCCGGATGACGATGGCCTGGTCGGCGGCTGTAAGGGGCTGATCGACTGCCTGATGCCGATGACGGACAAGCGCCCGTTCGGTCTCGGCTTCATCGTGGATGACGGCCCCGCGCACCTCGAACTGGAGGTGCGCGCCGTGCGTGCGCCCAAGGCGGCTCGGGGCATGCACCTGACACTTTCATGGCTGGCGCCGATCTGATGCGCCGGTCGGTGGTGAAAGCCCGGGCTGCGTGAGCCCGCCGCTCCGGGACATCCTGAGTATGCGCCTGGAAAACCGCGCCATGCTGCTCGGCATGATCGTCTCCGGTAAGGCTTGGCAGCGCGTGCGGGCCGGCGATGCGCTGCGCGGCTTCGTCCGCTGCTCGGACGGCAGGCTCTATCACCCGGTTGTGGCAGAGAAGGCGCGCGAGGCTTGGGGCAAGAAGTTGGCGCAGCGCGAGCGCACTGCCGCAGCCCGCGCCGCGTGGCTGGCCTGCCCCCTTAAAAGTGGGCCGCCGGCTATGAGAGTCCGGCAGGCCCATGGAGGGGGTTTGAGATGGCGAGGAAGCAGCACAAGCCGGAGAAGATCGTGGCCAAGCTGCGGCAGGTTGAGGTGGTG
>JAQGHV010000061.1 GCA_028288785.1 Rhodospirillales bacterium
GGACCCCGACTTCACCGTCGATGAGGCAGTCCGGCAATACCGATGCCGCCTTGGCGAGGGCGGGGAAGCGCTCCGTCCAATCGAGCCCGGTGCGTGTCCGCAGCGCCGCCCGCTTCCCGGATACGCGTAGCTGGAGGCGGTAACCGTCGAGCTTCAGCTCGTGCAGCCACTCCTCGCCGCGGGGCGGAGTGGGAACCAGGGTGCAAAGCTGCGGCGGCACGAAATCCGGCATCTCGCCACGCCTCGGCTTGGCGGCTGATGCCTTGGCAGCTTTCGCTTTGCCATCGGTGGGGGGCTCCAGCCTGTCGGGTGTGGGGAGACTGACCTCGCCTGTCGCGGCCGGCTCCGGCTCGGAGGTCTGCGTCTTGGCCTTGGCGGCGGTCTTTGCACCTGACGCTTTCTTGGTGCCTTGCGGCGCGACCGCGGCATCCTTCTTCGCGGCGCCGGCACCGGATTTGGCACCCGCGATTTCATCAAGCGTGCGGCCACTTTCAACCGAGGTATCCGCGTTCAGCACCGCATCGCCGGCCCCTGGCGTGGCCATGCTGTCCCGTTCCTTGATGAGCAGCCAGTTGTGCCGGGCAGGAGCCTCGCCGGATCGCGGCTTCAAGCGAACCAGCACATAGCCACCCTTCAGCCGTTCGCCCGACAGGACGAATTTCAGCTCTCCCCGTTCGAGATCAGCCTCGACGGCGTCCGGATGCAACGGTGCCCAGGCGCCGTGATCGAAGATCTGCACGGTACCGGCGCCGTAGCCGGGCGCGGGAATGGTGCCCTCAAAATTGCCGTAGTCGAGCGGATGGTCCTCGACCTCCACCGCCAGGCGCTTGTCGGCGGGATCGAGGGACGGCCCCCGCGTCACCGCCCAGGATTTCAGGACGCCGCCCCATTCTAGACGAAGGTCGTAGTGGAGGCGCCGTGCGGCATGCCGGTGCACGATGAAGCGCAGATTCTCGGCAGCCTTTCCAGGTTCGCCACGCGGTTCCGGCGTGCGCGCGAAATCGCGCTTGGCGTTGTAGGGGGCGAGCGGATCGGGACGCTGCGCCATCGCCTATCCCGTCGCCCGCTTCCGCGGTTTCGGGGCTGCCTTGGTCAGCGCCTTTGCGGCGGGCTTCGAGTCCGGCTTTTTCGATGACTTCGCGGCCGCGCCTTTCGCTGTTTTCTCCGCAGCGGGCTGGCGCTTCGCATCTGCGCCCTTGCCTTCGAGACTGCGGCGCAGCGCTTCCATCAGGTCGATGACATTGTCGTTGCGCGGGGGGGGCGCCGTCACGCCCCCGCCGTCGCCATCCTGCTTGCTGTGGATCAGCTCGCGCAACGCTTCCTCATAGCGGTCCTTGAAGGCGGTCGGATCGAAGGGACCGGCTTGCTGCGCGATAATGCGCTCCGCGATGTCGATCATGCCAGCATTGGTCTTGGCCGCCGGCACATCGTCGAAAAGTGGCTTCTCGGAGCGTATTTCATCATGGCTGCGCAGCGTCGTGACGAGCATGCCCTTGCCGCGGGGTTCGATCGCCACGATGCGCTCCCGCGTGCCGAGGACCACGCGCGCGAGAGCGATCTTGTTCGCCTTCTCCATCGCCTCACGGATCACCGTGAAGGCGTCGATCCCAGCCTTGCCATCTGGCACCAGGTAGTAGGGGTCGTTCCACCAGATGCGGTCGATCTCAGCGGCGTCCACGAAGTGCTCGATATCGATGGTGCGCGTACTCTCGAGCCGGACCGACTTGATCTCCTCATCGGTGAGCAGGATGTACTGGTCCTTCTCATATTCGTACCCGCGCACCAGCGCCTTGCGATCGACCTCGCCGGCTTCCGGGTCGATCGTCTGCGTGCGGATGCGGTTCCCAGTGGCGGGGTTGATGAGGTGAAAGCGGATCGTCTCCGCCGTCGTGACGGCCGGGTAGAGGGAGACCGGGCACGCGACCAGCGACAGCCTCAGATGACCTTCCCATGTCGGACGCTGCGCCATCGAATCCACCTCCGCCTTCAACTTGCAACGTGCCGTTGGGGGCAGGGTTTCACCTTGGTGCGGCTGCGCTACGTGGCAGCAAAACGCCCGCTTGCAGGCTGACCCACGACCTTCGAGGGGGGCGTTTGCCCCCGGCCGCGACGTCTTCGCCGCGGCCGTGTCGGCAGTGTGCCGGGTAAGGCACGCGCGCCTTCAACCCAGTTGGACGCGGGCCTTCCGGACCATCGGCAGCGAGATGGCCACAAGGCTGGCCGTCCCGGTCTAAGCCGCTTTCATCAAATCGAGGTGATGCTAGGTCGGTCGGCATTAACGCGGGAGCGCCGGCGTGACTTCAGCGTGCTCCGAATTCACCCGTCATCGAATGACCCTTGAACTCCGGGCTTGATCCGTCATTCAAGTTTTCCAATGCTCGCGCGGCGCCGAGTTCGCTCAGGCGCCTCAGCGGTGCCCGGTGGTCAGACCGTACGAACCGGCGGCCATTCTTCTGTCCGATCGGACCGCACGGGCAGTGCCGTTCATTATCCCACCCGCTATAGTCGACGAATGGGTAGATGCAGACGCCCCGGAGGGGCACGCCCATCCGAATGGCGGCCTCAGCCTCCTCGGCGACATAGCCCATCCACTCGACGCCATCGGGTTCCTCTGCACCGGTTTCGCTCAGCACGAGGGGGCGTCCAAAGCGGCGGGCGGCGTCGACCAACAGATCGCGCAGTGGCCGGTATCGTGGATCATCGCGCGTTACGCGAGGGCCTTCGTCGAACCATTGGTTGTGTGGATAGTAGTTGAGGCCGACGACATCGATCAGGCTAGGATCGATCGCCAGAATCCAATCCACTGCGGCCGTTGAAGCATTGAGATAAGCCTGCACCCGCGCGGCACTCCCGGGATCGAGAGGGTCGGTGTGGAGCGCGATCAAGGGCTCGCACACGACGATGGGCTCATTCGCCCCCATGTCGCGCAGCGCCCGCACGCCAGCCACATGCGCAAGGGCCAGTTGCCACTTGAGCACACTGCCGCGGCCGGTGCGGAACGGATGGAAGCCGCCTTTCTCGCCGCCGGCCCAAGCCCAGAACGCCATCTCGTTCACGGGTACCCAGGCCGCTACGTCGCTACCCGCGGCGCGGAGCATCGTCGCGGCAGCCGCTGAGAACTCGGCA
Organism: Rhodospirillales bacterium; assembly: GCA_028288785.1. Taxonomy (GTDB): domain Bacteria; phylum Pseudomonadota; class Alphaproteobacteria; order Acetobacterales; family Acetobacteraceae; genus Plastoroseomonas. The sequence continues at coordinate 3,127 of JAQGHV010000061.1, forward strand.
AATCGCTTCGGGAAGTCGGCATGCATGACATCAATGTGGTCGGGCACGCCCCAGTGGCACAGGCCCCACACGACCGAGACACCAACAGCGTTGGCCGCTTCGACCTGCCGCTGCGCGGAGGTGAAGTCGTAGCGGCCAGGTGTCTTCTCAATCAGGTGCCAGCGGAGCGATTCCCGGGCGCACCGTACGCCGAGCGAACGGAGCAGCGCGTGGTCCAGGTGGGCCCAGCGTTCGTGATGGCTCGAAACCACAGAATCGACCCGCCCCAGATCCACCAGCCGGCGGTGGGAGGCCCCTTCGAAGCCTCCCCACACGAAGCCGCCTTTCATCACCGCCACTATTCGGCGGCGCTCACGCTCTCGGAGTTCGAAACGAGCATCCTCCGTGCCGACGCAAGGGCCTGGCCGACCACCTGGTCCATGTTCATGTAGCGATAAGTCCCGAGGCGCCCGAGGAAGGTCACGTTCGGCTCGGCGTCCGCCAACGCCTCATAGCGCTTGTACAAAGCGTGGTTCTTGGGGTTCGGCACGGGGTAGTACGGCTCGCCCTCCGCCGACGAACGCTCGAAGCAAAGACTGGTCTGGCGATGCGTCTGCCCAGTCATATGCTTGAATTCGGTGACTCGGGTGTACGGGGTCTCAAGCGACGGGAAGTTGATCGTGCCGACGGGCTGAGCGAACTCGACTGCGCGCGTCTCATGCTCGAATATCAGCGAGCGATACGAAAGTTCCCCGTACCGCTGGCCGAAGTACTGGTCTACGGGCCCCGTGAAGATCATGTGGCCGAACCGTTCGCGCGGCATGTCCGCGTAGTCCGTCGACGTCAGCACCGTAATGTTCGGATGGTCGAGAATGTTCTCGAACATGCGCGTGTAGCCGTGGAAAGGCATGCACTGGTGGCGATCGAGAAAATAGCGATCATCATCCGACGTGCGCGTCGGCACGCGCGCGGTCACGGAGCTGGCGAGCTCCGACGGATCGACACCCCACTGCTTCACGGTATAGCCGTAGAACAACTTCTCGTAGAGCTCGCGCCCGACCGAGGAGATGACGAAATCCTTTGCGCAAGTGATCTCCCCCATCGGTTCGGCAAGCGAGGCGAGGAATGCAGCCGTCTCGGCATCATCCTTAAGCTGCTTGTCGAAGACGCGGTTGAGCGTCGTGCGGTTGATCGGCATGGGCAGCAGGCCGTGCTGCGTCTGCGATAGGACACGGTGCTCGTAGGGGCGCCACTGGGTGAAGCGCGACAGGTAGCGCAGCACCTCGTCGCTGTTGGTGTGGAAGATGTGCGGGCCGTAGCGGTGCACGAGCAGCCCGGCACTGTCGTACTCATCATACGCGTTGCCAGCGATGTGCGGACGCTTGTCGATGACGAAGACGCGCTGACCGGCGCTCGCCAGGCGTTCCGCCATCACGGAGCCGGCGAAACCGGCGCCGACGATGAGCGTATCTGCGAGCTTCGCGCTGCGTGAATGAATCGCCGGGCTCGCCGGACGCCGGTTCTCGCTTGAATTCACCAGCTGTGACATCGATGCGAAGATCCCATCCCAAGATATTGTCGCGAGGAGGTCGTCCACGCGGTCGAAATCGGCGGTTCCCTCGTGGACCAGCGCAGCGTTGATCGCCGCGATGAAGCCCTGCGCGCCATGCGCGATGGAGACCGGCGTCATGCCCTCGAAGCGCCGGACGACATCGGCGATCGCCGTGGAGACAACACGCTTGCCGCCGGCCAGATATTCCGGTGCCTTGGTCGGGCTGATGTATCGGGTCGCCTCGTTCAGGGCGAACGGCATCAGCGCAACATCCCAGTGCGCCAGGTAGGCCGGGAGCGAGCTGTAGTCGCGCGCACCGAGCCAATGGATGTTCGACGCCTTGGGCAGTTCGGAAGGCTGCAGCTTCGCGACCGGGCCGATCATGACGATGTTCCACGCCGGGCGGGCCTCCGCGACCGCTGATATCAGCGACATGTCGAGGCGCTCGTCGATTACGCCGAAATAGCCGATCTTCGGTCCCTTCAGCGCAACCTGATCCACGGGTTCGGTCAGGCCGCCACGCGCGCCCATGAAATGCGCCAGGTCAACGCCGCTGGGGAAGCAGTGGATGTTGGCATGCGAATTCTTGCGCGCCTCATAGAGGCTGGTGCCGCCCGCGAAGACTACATCGGCCGCACGCATCAGATCCTGCTCGAGCGTCTTCAGCTCGGCCGCGGCGTGACGGAATGCGGAGAGCTCGTCCATGCAGTCGAACACGACGGCGCGCCAGTCGACGTGGGCGGAGAACTTCCGTGCCACCGGGGTGTAGTACCAGGCGGTCGCCGGCCCGATCTCGAGCAGCAGCTGGTCCAGCAGATTGCGCAGCATGCGCGTGTCGTTGGGGTCGGGAAGAACCGGAGTAATAACCTGAACACCAGTTTCGGCGTCGACCGAACGGGACAAGGTTGGCGTGCTTCCTTCCATCGCTTCTTCGAAAAAATACACCGAGCGTTCTCGAGCAAAACGCGACATCAGATGTTGAGGGCGCTGAAAAACCGAGTGCCAACGAAGGTGTGAGAAGCAGACGAGGGGCGACTCTTTGGCACGCGGGTTCTTTTTGATGAGATTGATGAAAGTCATTCCGAGGTCCTCTGCGGCTATACAATCCAAATCGAAAAGCATTGCAGCATCGCAATACTTGGCGGGCGCATGCGCCGCATCGATCCATGTTCAACTTCTCAACGCGAGCGAAGGGGCGTGGGTTTCTTCGAACCCTTTTCGATCTGGCGTGACGAGGTCGCATCGCATGCGCTTGTCGTCCTTTCCAAATCACGAAATCGGCGTCTAAATCACACCGATGCGAAACGAGAAGATCACCACCGTGCCGGGCAAGGGTTTGACCTGCATCGATGCGCGTAGTCACGACGCGGGTTTACCGCGACAAAGTGCAGATTCCTCAAATACGACCAGAAAATACGCGGCCACATCACGCGGCCGTCCCACGAAAGATTGTTCCATTCCATGAGGCGCACGTTTTTCAGAGGCGTCGGATTGCCGTACCTGCTGCTGGCGCCGCAGCTGCTCGTCACCGCGGTGTTCTTTTTCTGGCCTGCAGGCCAGGCGGTTTATCAATCCTTCCTCCGCGAGGACGCCTTCGGGTTGTCCAGCGAGTTTGTCGGACTTGAAAATTTCATCGACGTTCTGAGTGATCGCGACTGGCGCGGCGCGGCGGCGCGCACTGCATTCTTCTCGATTTCGGTCGCAGCACTTGCGCTGAGTGCCGCGCTGTTCCTCGCGGTGCAGGCGGACAAGCACATTCGCGGCGCAGGCGCATATCGCACATTGCTGATATGGCCCTACGCCGTGGCACCCGCGATCGCGGCCGTGCTGTGGCTCTTCATGGTGCATCCGAGCATTGGATTGTTCGGTCGCGCATTGAACGCAATGGGCGTGCCTTGGGACTACAAGCTCAACGGCGATCAGGCCATGCTCGTGGTCATCCTCGCCAGCGCGTGGAAGCAGGTAAGCTACAATTTCATCTTCTTCCTGGCGGGGCTGCAGGGCATCCCGAGGCCGGTGCTCGAAGCGGCCGCGATCGACGGCGCCGGGCCGGTGCGGCGCTTTTGGACGGTGGTGTTTCCGCTGCTTAGCCCGACCGCGTTCTTCCTGCTGGTCGTGAACCTCGTCTATGCGTGCTTCGACACGTTCGGCGTCATCCACGCACTGACGCAGGGCGGGCCGGGCAAAAGCACTGAGACGCTGATCTACCGCGTCTATACTGATGGCGTGACCAACCTGAACCTCGGGTCCAGTGCGGCGCAGAGCGTCATCCTGATGATCCTGGTTATCGGGCTTACGGTGGTCCAGTTCCGCTTCGTCGAGCGCAAGGTGCACTACTGATGGCAACGCTCCCGGCGGAGGTGTTGGCGCGGCGCAGCGCGCGGCGGCGCCGGCGCGAGGCGATCGTCACGCATGTCTGCCTCATCATCGGCGTGCTGATCTTCGCCTTCCCGATCTACCTCGCGGTGATCGGCTCCACGCACTCCGCCAGCACCATCGGGCGCGGCGACGTGCCGTTGCTCCCTGGTCCGGATGCCGTGGCGAACTACGCGCAGGCCTGGGGGACCGGCGGCGGCCGCTTCATGGGGGTGCCGGCCGGCGGCATGCTCATCAACAGCCTGGTGATGGCGACGCTCATCGCGGCCGGCAAGATCGCGATCTCGTTGACCTCCGCCTACGCCATCGCGTTCTTCCGCTTCCCGCTGCGCATGGTGTTCTTCTGGCTCATCTTCATCACGCTCATGCTGCCGGTCGAGGTGCGCATCATCCCGACCTTCCAGGTGATGGTGTCGCTCGGCATGACCAACTCCATGCAGGGCCTGGTCGTTCCGCTGATCGCGAGTGCGACGGCGACGCTGCTGTTCCGTCAGTTTTTCCTGACCATCCCCGATGAGTATGTGGAAGCCGCGAAAATCGACGGCGCCGGACCGCTGCGCTTCTTCGTCGACATCCTGCTGCCGCTGAGCCGCACCAACATCGCGGCACTCTTCGTCATCCTGTTCATCTATGGCTGGAACCAGTACCTCTGGCCGCTGCTGATCGTGAATGATCGCAGCCTGGAGACCATCGTCGTGGGTCTTACGAAGATGATCGGCTCGGGCGATTCGCAGAATGAGTGGAACGTGATCATGGCGACCGCGATGCTCGCCATGCTGCCACCCGTCGGCGTCGTGCTGCTGATGCAGCGATGGTTCGTCAAAGGCCTCACGGAGACCGAGAAGTAATGGCTACGCTAACGCTCACCGGCGTGCGTAAATCATTCGGCACGAACCCGGTCCTGCACGGAGTGGACCTCGATGTGCGGGACGGCGAGATGATAGTCGTCGTCGGTGCTTCCGGCTGTGGCAAGTCGACGCTGCTGCGCATCGTAGCGGGGCTGGAGACCGCGACGGCCGGGCGCGTGATGATCGGCGACCAGGACGTCACCGCGCTCGAGCCCGCGGATCGCGACGTCGCGATGGTGTTCCAGAACTACGCGCTCTACCCGCATATGAGCGTGTTCCAGAACATGGCCTATGGGTTGAAGATCCGCGGCCTGCCGAAGCCCGAGATCATCCGTCGAGTCGACGAGGCGGCGGCCTTGCTCGACATCGGCACGCTGCTGGAACGCAAGCCGCGTCAGCTTTCGGGCGGTCAGCGCCAGCGCGTGGCGATGGGCCGCGCCATCGTGCGCGAGCCAAAACTGTTCCTGTTCGACGAGCCGCTGTCGAACCTCGACGCCAAGCTGCGCGTGCAGATGCGCGCCGAGATCAGGCGCCTGCAGAAGCGGCTCGGGGTCACCTCGCTCTTCGTGACGCACGACCAGGTCGAGGCGATGACGCTGGGCGACCGCCTGGTGGTGATGCATGCCGGCCACGCCGCGCAGATCGCGACGCCGATGGAGGTGTGGGAGCGCCCCGCCGACACCTATGTCGCGGGGTTCATCGGCAGTCCTTCGATGAATTTCCTTGCCGCGACGCTGGAGCAGGGTGGTGCCGCCGCGCGGCTCGGCAATGACTTGGTCCTTCCCTTCGCGGATGGCCCCCGCACGGGCAAGGCGGGCCAAAAACTCACGCTCGGCATCCGGCCCGAACACCTGCGGCCGCAAGCTGGCGGTTTGCGCGTCATGATCGAGCTGGTGGAACCGCTCGGTGCGGAAAGCCTGCTCCACGGCCGCCTGCCCGATGGCGCCGAGATGACGGTGAAGCTCGCCGGCGCCGTGCACCCGGACGGCGAGCTGGAAGTGATGCCGATGGCCGAGGCGCTGCACGTCTTCGACGGCGAAACCGGCAAGCGGATTGAACCGCTGGATCAGTCCACCACGCGGTAGATGCGCCAGCGCCCATCCTGCGCTTCGACCAGGCGGAAGCGCGGGTCGGCCGCGAAGGGATCGCGTGACCAGGCGCCATCGGACGCGGCGAGCAGCACCACGCGGCAGCCATAACCCGTCGCGAGCGCGGTCAAATCCTCAGCCGTGCCGCTGCCGTCGAACACGCGCAGCATCGCCTCCCAGATCGCGTGGCGCCGGTCAGGCGGCATGGCGACGAAGGCCAGCGCGATCTCGAGGCCGCCGAAGCAGGACCGGCGGTCGGAAAGCAACGCCCAGGAGATGTTCACTTCCCAAGGCGTGACGCGGCGCAGCAGGCGCGGATTGTTGATCACGCGCTCGTCTGGCGCGGCGTGACGGCGCACCGCCGCCCACATCTCCGGCGCCTCGGCGAAGTCGCGCGACTGGGTGGAGGGCACGCCGCGGATGTTGCCGCCCAGGATGTCGATGCCATCAGGCGCGGCGGCGAGGATCGCCAGCGCCATCACGCCGCCGGCAAGCCAGGGCCGCGACCGCCAGGTGCTGGCGACCGCCGCACCCGCCGCGATGGTCAGCACCAGCAACCCCGGCACCACCGCGCGCCAGCCGAGATCGTTGTTCTCGCCCGCCGTGCTCACCAGCAGCCAGCCGCACAGGAGGCTCGCCAGGGCCAGCAGCGCCAGCGCGGTGGCGTCAAGGCTGCCCTGCGGGTGGCGTGGCGAAAGCCGTCGCCAGTGACGCAGCGCGAAGACCGCGCCGATGACCGCGACAGGGAAATCCACGACCAGCAGCACCAGCCAATAGGCCGGCGCATCGAGGATGCGGCGCAGGCTCTCCGGTACGGCCTCGCCCAGCACCCGCACATGATCGATGATAACAGGCGGGCCGCCGCCGCGCGCGTGCCCGGCCGCCACCATCTCGGCCACCATCGGCGCGATGAGTGCCGCCGCGCCGAGAGCGGCCGCGCCACCGGCGAGGAGGTAGAGATCCCGCCAGCCCGGCCGCGCCACCGGCAGCAGCACCAGCCCCATCGCGACGCCGGCGAAGGCCATGACCACGCCGCCCACCCAGACCGAGCTGCCGAACCCCGCCGCCATCACCAGTGCCAGCACCACCGCGACGCGCGCGGAAGGCTGTGCCGCCAGCCGCGCCAGCAGCAGCGCCGCCAGCACCGCGCACCCGCCCGAGGCCAGGTGATGCGGGCTCCAGCTGGCCTGGACCAGCCAGCCGCCTAGCCCCGTCGCGGTACGGATCGCGTGGTCGCGCGCGGCCTCGCCGAAAACCCAGGCGAGTATGGGCCGCAGCGATCCGGTCGCGCATGCCAGCAGCACGACCAGGGGTGCTACGCGGCTGCGGACGAAGTGGAATGCGATGCCGGCCATCAGCGAAAGCGTGGCAAAGCCGGTGAACCAGGTGGCCGCCGCATCCGCTTCCCAGGCGCTTCCGCCGGCAAGCCGCCCAAGCTGCGCCGCGCCAAAATGCCACAGGTAGTAGTAGCCGACCCCCGGCGTCGTTCCGGGTTCGGCGAAGACCGGGTTGATCGGTGGGATGCCGTGCCGGATGAACTCGGCGACCAGCGCGATCTTCGAGTGGTCATAGATGGCGGCGGCGAGGGCGACGCCGTCCTCGCTGAATTTCGGCAGGATCGCGAAAGCGGGGCTGAGGGCGAGCACCGCCGCGGCGGCATAGGCCCAGGCCGGCAGGCCCGCGCCCGCCTCGCCGCGGCGAGGCCAGGCGAGCAGCGCGACCAGTGCCGCCGCGCCCATCATGGTCCAGAGCGAGAGGCCGAAGAGCTGCGCGAGTGCCAGTGCGGCCGCGTTCTGCGCCGCCCAGCCAAGTGCCGGCGCGCATCCGCCTGGCAGCCGGAGCCGCCGCGCCAGCAGCCATCCCAGGCCGCCCCAGAGCAGGAGCCCCGCGAGGGCGCAGAACGCGACGGACAGGGATGAGGCCATGCGCTCGGGGCTAGCGCATCACGTGTGCGGCGACCACCCCGCGCCGCTCACAAACCAGCGAACCAGTTGAAGCCCGGGTCTTCCCAGAAGCCGCCGGAACAGGTGTTCGTCACCTCGATCGCACGCAGCCATTTCGGGTTCTTGAAGCCGAGCTTCACCGCCGTGCGCAGGCGGATCGGGTAGCCATAGGGATCGCCGATCGGCTCGCCCGCATACTTGGTCGCGAGGATGGTCTGGGGATGCAGCGCGGAGGCCATGTCGATGCTCTCCATGTAGTCGTCATTGCCGTGGAAGACGACGTACTTGGCGCGCAGGTCGGCGCCGACACGGGTCAAGAATTGGCGCAGGTTCGGGCCGGACCACTGCCCGATATAGTCCCAGCCCTCGACGCAGATATGCTTGATGATGAGCTCCTGCTCGGGCAGCGCGTAGAGCTGGTCGATCGTCCAGGGCGCCTTCTCCGCGATCAGGCCGGAGAGCTCCAGCTTCCAGGTGGCGATGTCGATCGGGCGGACATCCTCGATCTCGTAATACGCGTTGAAGCGCGGGGGAGGCACGACCAGCGAGGCGTCATAGGTGCGCGCCTGGCGCTGCCGGAGTGGCGCCATGGCGGCTACGCGGATCGGCGAGAACGAAACCCTGCGGATCGCGATTACCCGCCGCAGAGAGGCGTGGCGCGCGGCGTGGCTCGCTTCGCCCGCCCTCGCCAGGATAGGAGCGGCAGCCGAACGAGAGGCGCTAGGCGGGCGCCCGCGCCAGCTCCGCCATCCCGTCCTCGAAACTCACATTCGGCTGCCAGCCTAGGCTGTCGCGCAGGGCCCGCGAATCAGCGGTGATGTGGCGCACGTCGCCCAGCCGATACTGGCCGGTTACCTCGGGCTGCGGGCCGCTCAGCGCAGCCGACAAGGCCCGCGCCATCTCGCCCACCGTGCGCGGCGTGCCGGAGCCGACATTGAACGCCGCGACGCCGTGTTCATGGCGTTCGCAGGCGGTGACGGTGGCGGCTGCTATGTCGCGCACATGGATGAAGTCGCGGCGCTGGCCGCCATCCTCGAAGACGCGCGGGGCGCGGCCGGCACGCAATGCCGAGGTGAAGATGGCGGCGACTCCGGCATAGGGCGTGTCGCGCGGCATCCCCGGCCCGTAGACATTGTGATAGCGCATCATCGCGGCCGAACCGCCGGTCACCCGCGCCCAGTTGGAAGCGTAGAACTCCTGCGCGACCTTGCTGCTCGCATAGGCGTTGCGGGGATCAAACGGCGTGTCCTCGCCGACCAGTCGGATGCCGAGCGGCTTGCCGCAATGGGGGCAGGGCGGCTCGAAATCGCC
>JAQGHV010000091.1 GCA_028288785.1 Rhodospirillales bacterium
CGACCTCGGTGGTGATGAAGGTCTCGCGGCCCAGCTCGCGGGTGATCTCGTAAAGGCGCTTCACCGCGTGCTGCGGCTTGATGATGCGGCCTTCCTGGCGATAGCGCAGGCAATCCTTGCCGCGCCAATCCTCGATCATCCGCCACCAGGCGGCCATCGCCGGCTTGTTCTGCGGGGTCTCGTCGGCCTTCCAGCATTCGAGCAGCGCGGCCAGGACCGCCGCCGCATCGCCCACGATCGGCACGTCGACCTTGACGTTCTTGTTGATCGAGGAGGGGTCGATATCGGCGTGGATCTTCTTCGAGTGCGGCGAGAAGTGGCTGAGCTTGCCGGTCACCCGGTCATCGAAGCGGGCGCCGATGTTCAGCATGACGTCGCAGCCATGCATCACGAGGTTCGCCTCGTAGGTGCCGTGCATGCCGAGCATGCCGATGAACTGCTTGTCGTCGGAGGAGAAGGCGCCGAGGCCCATCAGCGTGTGGGTCACCGGGAAGCCGGTGAGGTGGGCCAGCTCCGTCAGCATGCGGGCGGCTTCGGGGCCGGCATTGATGACGCCGCCGCCGGCATAGATCACCGGGCGCTTGGCCGCCTTCATCAGGGCCACGGCGCGGCGGATGGCGCCGGCATCGGGCTGCGTGACGGGGCGGTAGCTGCGGTGTTCGGCGGTCGCGGCCTCCACATAGGGGGCCTTGGCAATCAGGATGTCCTTTGGCAGGTCGATCACGACCGGGCCGGGGCGGCCGGAGCGCGCGACGTAGAAGGCCTCATGCACCGTGCGGGCGAGGTCGGCGGATTTCTTGACCAGGTAGTTGTGCTTCGTCGCCGGGCGCGTGATGCCGGTGGTGTCGGCTTCCTGGAAGGCGTCGTTGCCGATCAGATGGGTCGGCACTTGGCCGGTGAGGCACACGAGCGGGATGGAATCCATCAGCGCGTCGAGCAGGCCGGTGACCGCATTGGTCGCGCCCGGGCCGCTGGTGACCAGCACGCAGCCGACGCGACCGGTCGAGCGGGCATAGCCCTCGGCGGCATGCACGGCGGCCTGTTCGTGGCGTACGAGGATGTGGCGGATCGCGTTCTGCTGGAACAGTGCGTCATAGATCGGCAATACGGCGCCGCCGGGATAGCCGAAAATAACCTCGACGCCTTGTTCCTTGAGCGCGCGCAGGACGACTTCTGCGCCATTGAGTGTCAAGGCTTCGGTGGGCGTTGCGGTATTCGGCATGAGTTCGGCTTTCCTTGGTCACCTTCCCCCCATTTGGTGTCTGGGGCGAAGGTGCGCAGCCTTAGACCCGCGACCAGGGAGCGTCAACGACGCTTTTCAGAAACGAGAAGAATTCGGCCTTCTCGCTTTCTGATAATTGCGCAAGACCCGCGTATCGCGCATTGATCCTATGCGTGAGGGCGGGGTCGGCCAGTTCTTGGTGCCGGAACCAGGTGGCCTGACGCTTGGTATATTGGCCCGTATTGAGGATTGCGCGCGCACTGGCAGCCTCCAGCGTCATCCCGCCGGCGAGGTGCGCGGCGAGTTCCGGCACCCCATGCGCACGCATGGCAGGCAGCGTCGGGTCCAGTCCGCGCGCGACCAGCCGCCGCACCTCCTCGATGGCGCCGGTTTCCAGCATGGCGTGCCAGCGTGCGCCGATTGCACTGCGCAGCACATCGCGCGGCGGATCGAGCAGGATGGCGGCGAAGCGCCAGGTGGCCGGCGTCTCGCCCGCGAGGGCCTGCCACGCCGCGATGCCCTGGCCGGTCGCGGTGAACACTTCCCAGGCGCGGGCGATGCGCTGGCTGTCGGAGGGCCGCAGCCGCGCGGCACTCACAGGATCGACTTCGGCGAGCCGGGCATGCAGCGCGGCGGGGCCCTCGGCCGCCAGAAGGTCGCGCGCCGCCTGGCGCACGGGGTCGGGGATGGCGGGCAGGGGCGCGATGCCCTCACGCAGCGCGCGGAGGTACAGGCCGGTGCCGCCACACAGGATGGGCACCTGTCCCGCCGCATGTGCCGCATCCATCGCCGCCAGCGCGGCGCCGCGCCACCAGGCGACGGAGGCCGCCTCCGCCGCTTCGCGCACGCCGTAGAGGGCGTGTGGCACCGTCGCCTCCTCCGCATCGGTTGGGCGCGCGGTGAGCACGCGCAGGCCAGCGTAGACCTGCATGGAATCGGCGTTGATGACCTGGCCGCCGATACGTCGGGCAAGGTCGATCGCCAGCGCCGACTTGCCCGAGGCGGTCGGCCCCGCGACGATCAGGGCCCAAGGTTGATCCGTCATCATCGCGCGTGCATACGCCATTCCATGGATCATGTGCTGACCCTCATCGCCGCACCGGGCGACCTGACCCTCGAGCATACCGCCGCGGTGCGCGCGGCGCTGCGCACCATCGCGGCCGATACGGGCAGCCCGGATTGGCTGGCCGAGGGGGAGGCGGCCGACATTCCATTCGGCGCCATCGGGCCGGACCTCGCCCATGCCGCGGCCCGGCGAGCCCTTGGCGACGCCGCGGTGGATGCCATCGCGCAGCCGCTCGCGATGCGCCGCAAGCGGCTGCTGGTGGCGGATATGGACAGCACCATCATCACCTCGGAGACGCTGGACGAGCTGGCGGCCTTCGCCGGCCTCAAGGACAAGATCGCTGCGATCACCAGACGCTCGATGAACGGGGAGCTCGATTTCGCGGAGGCGCTGCGGCTGCGCGTCGGCATGCTCAAGGGCCTGGCGACCGATGCGCTGGAGCGTACCTGGGAGGCGACGGCGCTGACGCCGGGTGCCGCGATCCTCGTCGCCACGATGCGGGCGGATGGTGCGTTCTGCTGTCTGGCCTCGGGCGGCTTCACCTTCTTCACCGGCCGTGTCGCGGCGCAGCTCGGATTCGACATGCACGTCTCGAACACGCTGCTCGAGGATGACGGCAAGCTGACCGGCGAAGTGTCCGAACCGATCTTCGATCGCGATGCCAAGCTGACGACGCTCAAGCGGTTGGCAGCGGAGCAGGGGCTGCCGCTGGCGGCAACCCTCGCGGTCGGCGATGGGGCGAACGACCTCGCGATGATCCAGGCGGCGGGGTTGGGCGTGGCGTTCCGGGCCAAGCCCATTGTAGCGGCGGCGGCGCGCGCGCGGGTCGACCACGGTGACCTCTGCGCGCTGCTGTTTGCGCAAGGGTTCCGCCGGGCGGAGTTCGTCGTTTAGTTCGACACCGCGACCCGCTTCAGCGATCCACGGCCTGCGCGCACCAATGGGCGTCGGCGGCAATCCGGTACGGCCAGTGACCAAAGGCCACACGTCACGCCAAGGGCGTGACGTGTGCCGATACGTCTGAGGTTACAAACACCACTTGCCTCGTCACCAACCTTCGGCCCGCACCGCGGGGCCGCAAGCCCGAACGGGCGCTGCCGGTAGTCCGGCGAGGCAAGTGACCGAGATCACGCCTGCCGCTTGAGGGCACAAACAGTATCGAGTTCAGCGGTCATTATTAATGACCGCTGTTCTCAACTGGGGTCGCCAGTCTCCGGCACCAGGCCCGCCGCGTGGATGCCCGCAACCGCGCAGATCTCGTCCTTGTCCGAGGCATCGCCTGACACGCCGACGGCGCCGAGCACGGTGCCATCGGGCGACTTGATCAGCACGCCGCCGGCTACCGGCACCGCGCGTCCACCGGCGAGGTCGGACAGCGCATTGGTGAAGCCGGGAACGCCGGTCGAACGGCGGGCGAGCTCGCGCGTGCCGAAGCCGAGCGCCATCGCGCCGAACGCCTTGCCCTCGGCAATCTGCGGCCGCATCAGCGAGGCGCCATCCTCACGCAGCATCGCCTTGAGATGTCCACCGGCATCCAGCACCACGACCGTAAGAGGCGCGAGCGACAGCTCACGCCCCTTGGCGAGCGTCTCCTGCGCGATGATGAGCGCGCCGCTGAGGCTGACGCCGTGGTGGAAACCGGAAGGTGCCGCATGGGCCATGGTGGTCGCTCCAGTGAGGTTCAGTCTTCTGTGCCCCCGCTGCCCGGCGCCGTGAAGGGAGAAAGATCGGTCGTCGGAGGTTTGCTTGCCGTGAAGCACCCAAAGCGCGCCCGGCGTGCATGGTCCACCGGATGACCAACTCGCCCACCGGCTCGCGCCGATGTCCGCCGAGTTCGGCCCGGTGCCAAACGCACACGCAGCATAAATTTCACCGACCAGCGGGCTCGCTCGGCCAGCACCACGCTCAGAAAGGCGTTGATTTGCCGTGGCGGCGAAGGGCGCCCGACGCTTCCAACTCTGGCTCGCCCTGAGGGCCGAAAAAACCTACCGCCCGATCAGCACAACCACCACGCCCAGGACCACCGCGAGCGCGCCCAAAATGTCGCTCCGCCTGGGCGCCTCGCGCAGGTAGAAGCGGCTGAACAGCAAGGTGAAGATGATCTCCACCTGCCCGACCGCGCGGACCAGCGCCACCGGCGCCAACGCGAAGCCTGTGAACCAGCAGCAGGACCCGCAAGCCGAAAGTGCGCCCACCTTCGCGCTGTCCCGCCAGGTTGAGAACACCGCGCGCACCTGCCCGGGCTCGCGCACCAGCAGGTAGCTGCCCTGCATCACCGTCTGCATCGCGTTGGTGACGACGAGAGTCTCAATCGCGCGCAGCACGATGTCTGGTCCCACCAGCGACTGCGTCGCCGACTTGATCGCCACCGAGGTCAGTGCGAAGCAGAACCCTGCGCTCAACCCGCACAGCGCGGCCGGCTGCACCGTGGCGCGCACTGCCTCGCCCAGGCTGCTGACGCGGCCCGCGAGCGAAAGATAAAGCGTACCGCTGACGCAGATCGCGATCCCCAGCCACGAGACGGCCGAGAGCATCTCGCCGAGCAGGATCAGTGCGAGCACCGCACCCTGCACCGCCTCGGTCTTGGCGTAGGCGGTGCCGACCGCGAAGCCGCGGAAGCCGAACGCCATGATCAGCAAATTGGTGCCGAGGATCTGCAGCAGCCCGCCCGCCGCGCAGTAGATCAAAAACCACATGTTCGGCGTCGAGAGCGCGCCCCCGAACAGCGCGAGGTAGGCGCCGAGGATGCAGAACCCGACCGGCACGCCGTAGAGGTAGCGCACCACGCCCGCGCCATTCACCGAAAGCTGCCCCCGCAGCCGCTGCTGCAGCGCCGTGCGCCAGGTTTGGAAGAACGCTGCCATCAGCGTCGCCGCGAGCCATAAGGACATGCCTCGCGTTACCCTGAAGCTCAGGTGGCGTCGAGTTGCAGCCCCTCGCGCTGGATCACCGTGCGCCATTTGACGATCTCGGCCTGCACGAAGGCGGCGAACTCCTCCATCGTCCCGTAGAGCGAGACGCCGCCCATCTGCACAAGGCGCGCCTTCATCGCATCGGTCGCGTCCATGGCACGCATAGCTTCGTTCAGCGCTTGGCTCGCGGCAATCGGTACGCCGCTGGCGTGGAACATGCCGAACCAGGTGTTCACGTCGAACTGCGCCAGCTCCGGCATGGTCTCGCGCGCGGCGGGAAGGTCGGGAAACTCGGCATTTCGTTCGGCGCTACTGACGGCCAAGGCCCGCACCGTGCCGGCGCGGACCTGCTGGATGCCGCTCGACAGGTTGTCCCACATATACTGGATGTTGCCGGCGACGAGCTCCACCATCGCGGGGCCGGCGCCACGATAGGGGACATGGATCGCCTCCGTCCCCGTCGCCTGATTGAACCAGACGCCGGTGAGGTGCGGGCTCTGCCCGACGCCGGGTGAGCCGTAGCTCAGGCGCCCCGGGTTGCGCTTCAGATGCGCCACAAGATCAGGCAGGGATTGCGCCGGGACGGACGGATGCACGACCAGCACGTTCGGTCCCTTCACGACGCCGCCCACCGGCCGCAGCTGCTCCGGCCGGAAAGGCAGGTTGCGGAACAGCGAATACGCGATGGCCTGCGGACCGATATTGCCCGACAGGATGGTATGTCCGTCATGCGGCGCGCGGATCACCTCCTGCGTCCCGATGATGCCGCCGGCGCCCGAGCGGTTCTCCACCACCGCATTCACGCCCCACGCCTGCTGGAGGTGCGCGGCGACCAGCCTACCGGCGATGTCGCTGGTGCCGGCGGGTGCGGCGGGGACCACGATCCGTACCGGCTGCGTGGGACGCCACGTCGATTGGGCGCGCAGGATCGCGGGTGCAGCGAGAAATGGCAGTGCGAGTGCTGCGCGGCGGGCAATTGTCATGGCGGTTCCCCAGGTCTTGTTGATCGCAAGATGCCCGGGCCGAGCGGATCACGCCAGCGGCGGTGCAGCCGCGAGATGGATGGCGATGCCGTCGGCATCGCAGCGGACCATGGCGAACTCAATCGGTGCCTGCAACTCGATCGCGAGCTTTCCGGCGGTGAACCGCACCTCGAACGCCGTCCCACGCAGCGACGAGGTCGGGATGCCGTGCCAGCTTCCGGCGAGGGCGCGGTGCGTGTGGCCGTGGAAGATGTGCCGGATGCGGTCGCGATGCGGTGCCAGCACGGCCCACAGCGCCTCGCCGTCCAGCAGCCGGATGGCGTCCATGCCGGGGATGCCGATCGGCATCGGTGGGTGGTGGAGAAACAGCAGCACCGGTCCGGACTGCTCGGCAAGGCGCTCGGCGAGCCACCCCAGGCGCGCCGCGCAGAGCGTGCCGTGCGGAGCACCTGGTGTGAGCGTGTCCAGCAGGATGCAGTGCCCGGCCGGTGTATCGAAGGCCTGCTGGCAGAAGCCGTCGGCATCCAGTGGCGCCGAGGGGAAGGCCGTGGCGAAGCTGGCGCGGACATCATGGTTGCCCAGCATCAGGTGCGCGGGGCAGGGCAGGGCGTCGAGCATTTCTGTCAATGCCTGGTAGGCGGCGGGCTCGCCGTCGCGCGCGAGGTCGCCGCTGACGATGGCGAAGGCGAAGGGCGTGCTGCTCGCCTCGGCCGCGATGGCGGTGATCGCCGCGGCGAAACGCGCATTGGTGTCCTGGCCGAACAGCAGCTCGCCCGGCGGAGCGATGTGCGGATCCGTGAGGTGGAGGAAGAAGAATGGGTACATGCGGCGAGCCTAGTGCAAGATCCGGCACGGCGGGAATGCCGCCCTTCGAAGCGGCCGGCTTTCTCGGGCGGCGCGAACGCTCCTCACCAGACGGTTGGGCGGCTCGTGGAGCGCAAACCGAAATCTCAGCGCCGCCCTCGCATCCAGGCGAGCGTGCCGCAGAACCCCGCGATATCGGCCCAGACACGCCCGCCGCGCAGTGTCAGCGCATGGCCGATCGCCTTGGCCGCGTGGTGGCGCAGCCGTCCCGGCGCCTCAGCCCGGCCGCCGTGCTTGTCAAGGTAGTGCAGGCGCGACCAGGCGAGGTGGTAGGCCTTGCGCCACGCCACCTGCCGCGACGGCGCCGAGGACCGCCCGCCGACATGCGCCGCCCGTGCGGCCGGCACCACCACGATCGAGCGGCCGAGCTCGCGCGCGGAGGCGCAGAGATCGTCATCCTCGTAGTACAGGAAGAACCGCTCATCGAAGCGCAGCCCATCGGCGCGGCGCAGCAGCATGCAGGCGCCGGAGACGAAATCGACGCAGAACGGCGCCACGGGCCAGGGTTCCTGCTTGCGGTCCCGTGCGAGCCGCCGCCGCCGGACCTGGCCCGCATCCCAGGACCGCACGCGCGCGCCGGCATCGTCGACCAGCGCCGGCGCCAGGATCGCGGCATCGGGGAAGGCATCGGCGGCGGCGACCAGCGTGCCGAACGCGCTGGTGGCGATCCGGCAGTCGGGGTTCAGCAGCACCACGAACTCGCGCGAGGCGGCCTCGACCCCGCGGTTGCAGCCGGCGCCGAAACCGCGGTTCTCGCTCTGCTGGAGGATCACCGCGCCAGGCCGCGCGGCACCCGCCGCCGCGACCGTGCCGTCGGGACTAGCATTGTCCACGATGATGACTTCGAGCCCTTCGGGCAGGGCGCGCAGCGCCTCGGCAATCACGCCTGCGCTGCAATAGGTGACGATGACGACCGAGAGGCGCAGAAGTGGGGGAATGAAGCCCCCCGCGCGCGGATCGCTCGCGCAGATCACGGAAGGGACGAGGCCTGCACCAGCCCCTCCAAATCCGCGCGCATCACTGCGCGCGCGCGCTCAGCGGTTCGGCAAGAACGGCCCGAGACCTTGTCCCGAGCCGGGCACCCAAACGGACGCCGCCGGCAGTCTGGCAATCCTGGCGCGCGAAGCGCACGCGTCACGGCGGAGGGCACGAAACGTCTCATACAAGCGGTCATCCTTGTCGACCGCCTGTATCGCCGCAAAGGCTATTGCGCGACCAGCCCGCGATTGGTGATCGTGATGCGCGAGGCGACGCAGACATCGACGTTCATCAGGTCCGCACGGCGGCCATTCATCCAGACCACGCGGAAGTCATAGCCCCCGGGGTTCGAGGCGACGTAGTTCACCGACTGCCCCGGCTGCAGGACGCGCTGGCCGAGCTGATCCGTCCCAAAGCTCGCGAGCCGGGAGGAGCTGAAATACAACTCGCGCACCGTCTGGTTCGAGCGGTTGACCACGGTGAAGCGCGTATCGCAGGCGCGGCGCGGCACCTGCTGGACCACGGGCTGCACATACCGTCCCGTCCCTGCGAGCGTCGGCTGTGGCGCGACGCAGCCCGAAAGGCCGAGGCTCCCCAACGCAGCGAGGGCAGCGAAGATCTGACGTCGAACCATGAACTTTCTCCTTGATGAAGCGTCATGACCGTAACGTTCCGACAAGAGGGCGGCAATTGCTCAGCGCGGGTCGATCGGCGATTCCGGCGCACCACCAGCTTCGATCGCGAGGCCGGCCGCGATCAGCAGGTCCTCGCGGTAGCGTCCGGCGAGCAACTGCACGCCGACCGGCACGGACCCAACCATCCCGGTGCTAACGGTCAGCCCCGGCAGCCCCATCAACGGCAGGCCCACCTGGGTCAGCTGCGCCTCCATGATGCGGCGGAACGCCTCGGGGCTCGCCACGTCTTCCTGGTCGCGGAAGGGGAGCTCGGCGGAGACAGGCGTGATGGCGATGGGGTAGCGCTCGAAGAAGGCCATCCACTGGCGCACGAAGCCGGCGCGCGCCTGCAGGCCATCCATGAATTCATTTGTCTCGGGCAGCGGGCACAGCGCCTCCATCTGGGCGAAGACGAACTGCGCGTCGGGGTCGCCCTCATCGGCCAGGGCCGAGTTCATGCCGCGCCGCGACTCCGCGAGCCAGAGCATCGCCTGTATGGCGGCCGGGCGGCGGAGCGGCGGCGTGTCGGTCTCCTCGACGATCCAGCCGGCGGCTTCCAGGCGGCGGCCGGCATCGCGCATTGCGTCTTGCACCGCCGCGTCCACCACGAGGCCATCCGGGGCCAGGCACAGCGCCGCACGCTGCGGGGCGGCCGGGCCATGATGCGCGACATCGACCCACCAGGGGTCGCGAACGTCGCGCGCGCGCATCGCATCATAGGCGAGTGCCACGTCGCCAATGCTGCGGGCGATCGGTCCGGACACTGCCATCATCTGCGCACCGACCTGGCGCTCCGGACCCGAGGAATTCCACGCGGGTATGCGCCCCAGCGTGGGCCGCAACCCGTGCACGCCGCAGGCATAGGCGGGGTAGCGGATGGAGCCGCCGATATCCGTGCCATGCGCGATCGCGCCGATCCCGGCTGTCACGGCGGAGGCCGCGCCGCCGGAGGAACCACCCGGCGTGATGCCGGCATCGCGCGGGTTCTTGGTGTGGCCGTGCAGCGAATTCCGGGTGAACCAGCGCAGCGAGAAGGCCGGCGTGTTGGTGCGCCCGAGCAGCACCGCACCCGCCTTGCGAAAATTGCTCACCACGGGATTGTCCTGCTGCGCCACCAGGTCCTTCTGCAGGCGAAGGCCGTTGGTGGTGGCGTAGCCGGCCTGGTCGGTGTTGACCTTGATGGTGGTGGGAACGCCGGCCATCGGCCCTGCATCCTCGCCACGCGCGATCGTCGCGTCGATCGCGGCGGCCTGCGCGAGCACGTCCGCGGGCCGGTGCTCGATGACCGCGTTGAGTTGCGGGTTGACGGCATCCAGCCGCGCCAGCGCATCGCGCGCGACCTCGGTCGCGGAGAGCTGCTTGCTGCGCACCAGGGCGGCGATCTGGGTCGCGTTGAGGCGCCAATACTCGGTCATGCGACGTGCTCCTGAACGGTTTTGCGGGAATTCACGCGCCGGCGTTGAACATGGCGGCGATATCAGCGGGATCGACATCCTCGATCCGTGCGGGCGTCCAACGTGGCGCGCCGTCCTTGTCGACCAGGACGGCGCGCACGCCTTCGCGGAAATCGGGGTGAGTGTTCACCACCACGCGGGTCAGCGCCAGTTCTGTCGCAAGGCACGCCGGCAGCGACTGGCGGCCGCCACGTGTCAGCAACTCATGCGTGACGAACAGGCTGGTGGGCGAGGCGTGCCGCAAAACCTTCACCTGCGTCGCGGCCCATTCGGAGGGTTCGGCTTCGAGTGCCGCTAGAATGGCGGGGATGGACCCGGCGCCGAAGCAGACATCGATCGCCTCGGCATGTGCGGCGAAACTCGCCCGCGGCAGCGGCGCCGCGTGCCGGGCGACGGCGGCGCCATCGCCACCCGCGACGTCGGCCCGCAGCGCGTCGAGCTTCTCGCGCGGCACATAATGCGTGGCGAGGCCGGCATGGACGGCGTCGGCGCCGGTCATTCGCGCGCCGGTCAGGGCGAGCCACAGGCCGAGATGCGCCGGCAGGCGCGGAAGGACAAAGCTGGTGCCGACGTCGGGGAACAGCGCGATGGCGGTCTCGGGCATGGCGAGCATTGCATGCTCGGTCACGACGCGGTGGCTGCCATGGACGGCAACGCCGATGCCGCCGCCCATGCAGACCCCGTCGATCAGGCTGATCCAGGGTTTTTGGAGGTCCGCGATCGCCTGGTTGACGGCGTATTCGGCGCTGAAGAAGCGCTCCACGGTCGCCGCGTCCCCGGCGATGGCGGCGGAGCGGACTGCGCGCACATCGCCGCCGGCGCAGAAGGCCCGGCCGCCGGCACCTTCAAGCAGGATCGCAGTCACCGAGGCGTCGTCGCGCCAAGTGGCGATGGCTTTGGCGAAAGCATCGATCATCGCCTGGTCGAGTGCGTTCAGCGCGCGTGGCCGGTTCATGGTGAGCCGCGCCAGCGGACCCGTGCGCTCGGCGATGAGGGATGGTTCGGTGGCGCTCATGCGGGCGGGCTCCTGGCGTACCATCGTCGCCTAGCCTCTGGTTCGGCGCTCGGCAAGCGCGGGGGTGTTGCGTCGATGCGCCGCGACCTCGGCATCCGCGTTGACGCGCCGCGCCCCCGGCGCGATGCACCCTGCATGAACGACCCCGTCCTGGTCATCGAGTCCCTGCGCCACGCCGGCGCGTCCGGTGCGACGCTGTTAACCGGGCTGGACCTCAGCATCGCGCGCGGCGAATGGGTGACCCTGCTGGGCGCCTCCGGAGCGGGTAAGACCACGCTGCTGCGGCTCATTGCAGAGCAGGGCCTGGCCAAGGTGCCGGCGCGCCTGGTGACGCCGCCGCGCTCGGCATTGCCATGGCAAGGCTGCGCCCAGCGCCTGGCGCAGCCACTGCGCAGTGCCGGCCTGCCGCGCACCGAGGCGGAGGCGCGGGTGAAGCGAGCGATGGCGCAGGTTGGCCTCGCCGACCAGGCGGAAACCTTGCCGAGCGCGCTCTCCGAAGGCGGCGTCGCACGGCTGGCGCTCGCCGCCGCCATGCTTTCGGGCGCCGGGCTGCTGCTGCTCGACGGTCTTGCGGATGCCGCACTCGCCGCGGCGCTGCTCGAATGGCGGCGGGAGAGCGGGGTCGCCGTGCTTTGCGCCGTCCGCGACTCGATGCCCGCGGCCGGCTTCGGCGACCGCGTGGCCGTGCTGGCCGGTGGCCGGATCCTCCAGCAGGGACCTGCACAGGCGCTGTTCGATGCCCCGGACGATGCCCGCGTCGCGCGGCTCATGGGGCCCTGCGCGCTGCTGCCGGGACGCTTGATCGCCGATGAGGATGAGGATGGTTACGCGACCATGGTGCTCGATGGCGGCGCCCGCCTGCTAGGCCGTACCATGGCGGTGCGGGTCGGCGATCCCTGCCTCGGCTATATCCGGCCCGGACGTGTCGTCGTCACTGGCGGCGTCGCGGAGGAATTCGGCGAGGGCTTCTGGGCCGCCCGGGTGCTGGAGCGGCGTGCCATGGGTGACCATATTTCACTGCGCCTGGCACTCGCCGACGGTACCGAAGTGCTGGCCAACCGCCCGGCCGGAGGGGCGGCCCTCCCTGGCCCCGGCGCGCCGGCGGTGTTGCGGTTGCCGCCACAGGATGTCGTGATCCTACCCGTGCCCGGACTTGCGGCGCGCTACGGAAGCGCAACATAATAAAGGGCGTAAATTCAGGGGAGCGGAAACACCATGTCGATCATGCAGCGTCGCGGTTTGCTGGGCTTTGTCGCGGGAGGCGCGCTGATCGCCGCCCTGCCGCATCGGGTCTGGGCCCAGGCGGCGGCACCCGCGGCCGCCCCCTCGGCCCCGACCGGCCCCTTCACCCTGCCCGACCTTCCCTACGCCCCCGCCAAGAACGAGGCGGCGATCGACGCGCGCACCATGGAGATCCATCACGGCTTCCATCACCGCGCCTACGTGAACAACCTGAACACCGCCGCGGCCGCCAACCCGCAGCTCGGCCAGATGCCGATCGACGAGTTGTTGATGCGCATCGGCCAACTGCCGGAAGCCGCGCGCGGCGTGGTCCGCAACAGCGGCGGCGGGCACGCCAACCACTCCATGTTCTGGCAGATCATGGGCGGCGGCGGCGGTGAGCCGAGCGGCGAACTTGCCGCCGCAATCACCCGCGACTTCGAGAGCTTCGCCACCTTCAAGACCCGCTTCGAGGCCGCCGGCAACGGCGTGTTCGGCTCCGGCTGGGTGTTCGTGACGGTCGGCAATGACGGCAAGCTGGCCCTGGTCGCGAAGCCGAACCAGGATACGCCGCTCATGGACGGCGCCCGCGTGTTGATGGGCAACGACGTCTGGGAGCACGCCTATTACCTGCGCTACCAGAACCGCCGCCCCGAATACACGCGCAACTGGTGGAACGTGGTCGACTGGGCAAAGGTCGGCGAACGCTACGCCGCGGCGAAGGCGGGCACCTTGCGGATCTAGTTTGGGTCAAGCGCTGGGCGGGAGCACGCCCGGCGCCGATCGTGCCTGCGTCCGGGACGTGGATCGGCGGGTCGTCAACCCACCGCGCATTTCCACTTGAATGAAGTAAGCGAGCCTTGCCCCGCCCGCCGGGCAAGTTTCAGCGCGCCAGTAGCGCCGTCACCCGGTCGCCCACCGAGAGCTGCGGCTCGCTCGGGCGGACCCGCAGCTGCCGCTCGCGGACGCCCACGCAGGCGGCGGTTCTGTTGGCGACCTCGGCCCAGGTGCCGCCGCGCTCATAGGCCTTGAGCAGGCACTCGTCATAGACGGTGTAGACCTCGCCGGCGCCGCAGCCGAAGCTCGGCCGATCGCGCCGCGCCGCCATCATGATGATGCGGTTCGGCCGGGCGAGTGCAGCGGCATAGATGCCCGTGAAGCAGCCCGAGAGGATCGCGACGGTCGGCGCATCGCCGCACCCCTGGTTCAGCACGCGATCAAGCAATGCCGGCGAGACGACGGCCTGCGCGGGGGCAAACACCAGCCCCTGCTCCGGTGCGCCGTGCATGGTCATGTAGAGCAGACAGCCCTCGCCCGCCCGCGGCCGCATTCCCGCGATGGCGCCAAACACGGCGCGGGGCGAGGCGGGTTCGATGGCGCGATTGCGGTCCGAGAACCGCCGGATGGTGGCGCGGGAGCCAAGCAGGCTCGCCATGCGCGCCGTCGCGTTTTCCCACACCGGCAGGCTGTCATCGCCGGCGACGATGACCGCGCGCCAGCGGAGGTTGGCCGTGGCCGCGCCCTTGGGGTCGACAGGTGCGGCCGTGGCGCAGGCGGCACAGAGCAAAAGGGCGATGAGGAGGAAGGAGCGCATGGGACGAGGATGCGTCCCGCACCGGCCGACGTCCATCGCAAAGCACTGGCAGTGCTGCGGCGCCAGTGCGTTGGCCGGCTACGTCGAAGGCGCGCCGTCTACAAACATTACAGCCAGTTCTTTTTTTCGCATCAGCAACTTTCGGTTGGTTCTGAGTTGTTCCTCAACCTGACGTGATCGTCGGGCGGCGTGTATCACTCAATCGGGAGTTGTCATGATCGGAACCTATGGCGGTCGCCTGTCTACTTTAGCCCTGGCCAGCGGGTTAATGGTTGCGCTTGCGGGCCAAGCCGCCGCGCAGCGGAGGGAGACGATCTCCGCCCCGGTGGGCGGAGTCTACGTCGGCATTTTCGCGGGTGCCGTCGCGCTGGATTCGACAATCAACCTTCAGGCCGACGGAACCCGGCCCGGCGCGAAACTTGTGGACCAGGGCGGTGACGGCGCGATCGTCGGGCTCCGGACCGGTTGGGGGACCCTCGTCAGCCAGCACGTCTATACCGGGCTTGAACTGGAAGGCGTGGTGCCGATCGATGCGAACAGCCGCTATGACGTGAATGGCCTGCGTTATCGCCGCCGACTTCAGAACGAGGTTGGTGCTTACGGCCGGGTTGGCTGGAGCCCCGATGGCTACAGCCTGCTGTTCCTGCGCGGCGGCCTTGCGGTTCCGCTGACTACGGTGGACCAGCGCGTGATCGCCATCATTGGTGCCGGCGCCGAAGTGCCGTTCGGCCGCCGCTTCGCGGGGCGGGTGGACATCAGCTACTCCTTTCCCTTCGGCGGAGCGCACCTCGAGACCTACCGGCTGATAGCCGGGGTCGTTCTACGCTTTTGAGGGCAGGCCAGAGCAACACGATCAGCAATACCGGCCGCCATCACTGCTCATGCTGCGTGCGGACCGGTTCACCGATAGAAGCCTAAAAACAAAAGATTGGGGTCTGGGGGTCGTGTCCCGGGTGGTGGTGTAGGAGCGGTAGAGCACGGGGCGCGTAGCGGAGCCCCTGGCGAAGCTTAGCGAAGCGCCCCGTGCGGGCGGTCACCGCGGTGATCCTTGGTAGGGTTTGGGTTG
>JAQGHV010000114.1 GCA_028288785.1 Rhodospirillales bacterium
TGGGAGGAGATGGCGCGCATTGAGGTCAATGCCCCCGACCTCCCCGGCATCAGCGTCGATCTCGGCACCACGCGCATTTATCCGGAGAGCGAGCACCTCGCGCATGTCGTGGGCTATGTGGCCCCCCCGGCGGAAGCCGATATCGGTGAGGACCCGTTGCTGGAACTGCCCGGCATCCGCGTCGGCCGCGCCGGGGTCGAGCGCGCGCACGACCAGGTGCTGCGCGGGCGCGCCGGTTCCGTGCAGCTCGAGGTCAACGCCGTCGGCCGCGTCATCCGCGAGCTGGAAAGGCGTGAGGGCATTCCCGGCCAGGACGTGCAGATCAGCGTCGATGCCGACCTGCAGCGCGCTATTCGCGGTCGCATCGAGGAGGGCACCTCCGTCGTGCTGCTCGATGCCCGCAACGGGGAGGTGCTGGCGATGGCGAGCCAGCCGTCCTTCGACCCCTCGGTGTTCAACACCGGCGTGTCCGGCGCACAATGGCGGCAATGGACGGCGTCACGCTCCACCCCGCTCATTAACAAGGCGACCAACGGGCTCTACGCGCCGGGCTCCACCTTCAAGATGGTGGTGGCGCTGGCCGCGCTGGAAGCGCGCCTCGCGACACCCGGCGAGCGGGTCGGCTGCCCCGGCCACATGGACCTCGGCACCTCGCGCTTCCACTGCCACAACCGCAACGGCCACGGCGGCGTCGACATGCGGCAGGCGCTGAAATACTCCTGCGATGTGTATTTCTATGAGATGGCGAAGCGGCTCGGCATCGATCGTATTTCGGCCATGGCGCGGCGCTTCGGCCTCGGCGTCGACCTGGGAATTGAAATCCCTGGCGTACGCCGTGGCATGGCGCCGACGCGTGCCTGGCGCGAATCCCAGGGCCGGCCCTGGGCGCTTGGCGACACCGTCATCCATGGCATCGGGCAAGGCTTTTTCCAATTCACGCCGCTATCCCTCGCCACCATGGTTGCTCGGATCGCGAGCGGCCGTGCCGTGCAGCCACATCTTACCAGGCTCATCGGCGGCCGCCCCCCGCGTGGGGCGCGAGCCGAGGACTGGCCCTCGCTCGGCATCCCCGAGCGCGACCTGCGCCTGGTGCGCGACGCCATGTGGGCCGTGGTCAACGAGGAAGGCGGCACCGCGCGCATCGCCCGCCTGCCGGCCGCACTCGGCGCCCAGGTCGCCGGCAAAACCGGCACCACCCAGGTGCGCCGCGTGACCCGCGAACAGCGCGAGCGCGGCTTCCGCGTCGAGACCATGCCGCGCGAATGGCGCCCGCACGCCCTGTTCGTGGCCTACGCACCACACGACAACCCGCTCTTCGCCGTGTCGGTCGTGGTCGAGCACGGCACCTCCGGCAGCGCGGCGGCAGCCCCCCTCGCACGCGATGTGCTGGCGGAGGCGTTCCAGCGGCTGCGGCCGGGCGGGCCGACGCAACGGGTAGCGGAGCGGGCGGGATGAGGGGTGAGGAGAAAGACTGGAGGAAAAGAATTTCCCCCAGACCCCCGATCTTTTGTTTTTGGATCCTTGGTGCCGGCTGTGCGGTCGCACATGCTTTGCCAGGGCGGCACCGCCCGCGCAGCTTTCCCATTGATAAAAAAGAAAAAATGGGGGTTCGGGGGAAATTCATTTCCCCGGTGCTCGCTTACTCCGCATGATTCTCGAAAAACGTCTCCTCGCGCGTGACCGCGGCGTTGGTCTGCTCAACAAGTTCTGGCAGGTGCCGTGGCTGTTCGTGCTGCTGGTTACCACCATCGCGGGCGTTGGCTATGTGGCGCTGTATTCGGCGGGTGGGGGCGCGCCGGAGCCTTATGCCTCGAAGCATGCCATTCGGTTTGGGTTTGGCCTGGTACTGATGTTGTCGATTGCGATGATCGACATCCGGCTGATCGCGAAGCTGTCCTGGCTCGGCTATCTCGGCGGGGTGGGGATGCTGGTGCTGGTGTTGCTCGTCGGCAATGTCGGCAAGGGGGCGCAGCGCTGGATCGATGTGGGGCCGATCCAGCTGCAGCCTTCGGAGTTGATGAAGATCATGCTGGTGTTGGGACTGGCGGCCTATTTCCATCGCGCGAGTTGGGAGCGGATGGGGAATATCCTGTTCCTGATCCCGGCTGGCATCATGATCTTGATCCCGGTGGGGCTGATCCTGAAGCAGCCGAACCTGGGCACGGCGCTGATCACCTCGCTGGTCGGGGTGGCGGTGCTGTGGGCGGCGGGGGTGCGCTGGTGGAAATTCGCCGCGCTGGCGGTCTGCGTCGGGATCGCCGCGCCGATCGCCTATGAGCATCTGCACGACTACCAGCGGGCCCGGATCACGACCTTCCTGGACCCCGAAAGCGACCCGCTGGGGGCGGGGTACAACATCATCCAGTCGAAGATCGCGTTGGGCTCCGGGGGGCTGTGGGGGAAGGGGTTCCTGCAGGGCACGCAAGGGCACCTGAACTTCCTGCCGGAGAAGCAGACGGACTTCATCTTCACCATGCTGGCCGAGGAATTCGGCCTGGTGGGCGCGCTGTCGGTCCTGGCGCTGATGCTGATGGTGGTGGCGTTCTGCTTCATGGTGGCCATGCGGTCGCGCCACCAGTTCGGGCGGTTGCTGGCGATCGGGCTGGGGATGAACTTCTTCCTGTATGTGTTCGTGAACGTGGCGATGGTGACCGGCAGCATCCCGGTGGGCGGCGTGCCGCTGCCGCTGATTTCGCATGGCGGATCGGCGATGCTGACGGCCATGATGGGGTTCGGGTTGCTGCTGTCGGCGCATATTCACCGCGATGCGGAGCTCGGCGCGACCAAGGATTGACGGTTGGGGCTGGACAAACCCTGCGGGGCAGGCCATTACGCCGCGCTCCGGGCGCATAGCTCAGTTGGTAGAGCAGCTGACTCTTAATCAGCGGGTCGTAGGTTCGAGCCCTACTGCGCCCACCATGATTTTCCGGACCCAGCCACAGATCCAGGTTACGTCGCGGAACTGGTAGGGCCCTGGCCTTCCGCTCGAGAGTTGGCTCTCCTTCGGTCAGCCGGTAGGCTCAAGGGCTGTGACTGTGGAGATCGACCGGGACGACCTCATGCGTATTTTCATCTCGGACGAATGCGGAACGCCAAGACCGGACGGGTGCTTGAGACTGGGTGCCTTGCTGGTCAAGCCCTACCGACCCCGGAGCGTGACTTCCGCAGGCGTCGGGTTCCGGCTATCCCGCTGGAATACCCATGAGGGATTCTGCACCCGAGTCCAATGCCTATGACCACCATCCGTGGCGCCCTCGCAGCCGGCGCGTCGGGTTCATGGGTGGCGAGGCGCTTGGACATCGGGTGCGCGCCTCGCCACCTTCTTTGTAAGTAGCCAGGAGTATGGCCATGCCAAGGACGAATTACGGCTTCGAGCGCCTGCAGCGCGAGAAGGAAAAGGCCGAGAAGGCCCAGGCCAAGAAGCAGAAGGGGCAGGAGAAGAAGTCTCAAACTCCTGCGCCGGAAAGCGAGCCACGGGAAGTCGGCCCGGAGAGCGAAGACCGCGGCGGGCCTCAGGCGCCGAAGTGAGCCTTCGCCAATCGGCCCGGGATTTTGGATTTGGAGACAAACTGATGTTTGATTTCTCGGGCAAGCGCGTCCTCATCGCCGGCGGTAGCCGAGGTATCGGCCTCGCCATTGCGCAGGGCTTTGCCAGCGCCGGTGCCGATGTCGCCATCTGCGCCCGCAGCCAGGGTCCACTCGACGCGGCGCAGGCGGCTCTCGCGAGCCATGGCCACAAGGCCATCGCGTCATCCTGCGACCTCAGTGACGGACCTGCCGTGCTGCGCTGGGTGGAAGACGCAGCGCAGGCGCTCGGCGGCATCGACGTGCTGGTGAACAACGCCTCCGGCTTCGGCGCCACGGATACCGAGGAAGGCTGGGCCGCCGGCCTCTCGGTCGATGTCATGGCGACAGTGCGCGCCAGCCGCGTCGCGATCCCGCATCTGCGCGTGTCCAAGGGGAGCATCGTCAATGTCAGCTCCATCTCGGGCTTCCGGCCTTCCATCCGCACGCCGGCCTATGCCGCGGTGAAGGCGCTGCTGATCAGCTACACGTCGAGCCAGGCGGCGATGCTCGCGAAGGATGGCGTGCGGGTGAATGCGGTTGCACCCGGGTCCATCGAATTCCCGGGCGGCTCCTGGGAAAAGCGTCGCCTGGCCGGCGAGCCGGTCTACGCCAACATCCTGGCCGGCATCCCCTTCGGCCGCCTCGGCACGCCGGAGGAAGTGGCTGACGTGGCGCTTTTCCTCGCCTCCCCGCTAGCGCGCTGGGTGACCGGGCAGACCATCATCGTCGATGGCGGACAGATGCTCGGGTAGCGCGAGCCTGTCCTGCAGAGGCGCGTCTGTCCTACCAAGTGGTCGGAGGCCGAGCCGGCGCCTGCAAATGCGAACGGCACTTCTCCCTGGCCGTTCGGATCACTCCTCGCCCGGCGGCTTCCGTGTCGATTTGAGGGCGCCGCGCAGCGTCTTGCCATCGACGCGGCGGCGGACCGACCCCTTGGTCGGCTTGGTCGGTCGCCGTGGCGGCGGCGGGGGGATCGCGGCCTCACGGATCAGCGCGAGCAGGCGCTCCAACGCATCCTCACGGTTGCGATCCTGGGTGCGGTGGCGCTGGGCATTGATGACGATCACACCGTCCTTGGTCAGCCGCCGCCCGGCCAGCACCGCGAGCCGTGCCTTTACCGCGTCGGACAGTGCCGGCGACGCCCGCATGTCAAAGCGAAGCTCAACCGCGGTCTCCACCTTGTTGACGTTCTGCCCGCCGGGTCCCGAGGCGCGCAAAAACCGCTCCTCGATCTCCTTGGGGTCGAGCGCAATGCGCGGCGTCACCTGAATCATGGGGAGAGCAAAGGCGAGGCGGGCTGCTCGTCCTTCAGCGCCACGCCGGTCGCGCCGAGCGCGCGCGCCGCGCCCAGCAGCCACAGTATTTTCCCTGCTGCTTCCTCGGCACCCAGCCCGCCGGGGCGAATATTGCTGATGCAGTTGCGCTCGGCATCGGTGCGCCCGGTGCGCGGCGCCCAGGTGATGTAGGCGCCGATGCTGTCGGTGGCGGAAAGCCCCGGCCGCTCGCCGATCAGCATGACGACGGCGCCGGCACGAAGCGCCTCGCCTACCGCGTCGCCCAGGGCCACCCGCGCCTGTTCCGCGATGACCAGCGCCGCCTGGGGCAGCGCGGCGGCAAGCCGCGCAACCAGGGCCGGTCCGTGCCGCTGCACCCCCTCGGCACACAGCCCGTCAGCCAGGATCAGCGCGATGCAGCCGGGGCTTGGCGCCAACCCATGCGGCTCGGCCAGTCGCCGCCCGAGATCCGGCCTGAGCAGGAATTCGCGCCGGTCACGCACCAGGCTGCGGACCTGCGTGGCCGGCAGCGGGCAGGCGGCGGCCAGTTCGTCCGTGTCGAGCGCCGACCACACAGCATCCCGCGCGCGCGCATGCGCCTCCTCGAAATCGAGCTGTGCAGCGGTCGGAAGCGCGTGCCCGGCGCGCCCCAGCCCGACGCGGGCGCTGGTGAAGCGGCGCAGGTGGGAAACCTCGCTCATGCGAGGCCGATCAGGGCAGGGGACAGGCCGGCGGGAATGGCATTCCCCGGGCCGATGCCCATGCGCGCCATCCACGCCGCGAATTCCGGCGCGGGCGTTTTGCCGAGCAGTGCGCGCGCCTGCAGCCCGTCATGAAAGGAGGTCGATTGGTAGGCGAGCATCACGTCATCCGCCCCGGGCACGCCCATGATATAGGTCACCCCCGCGACGCCGAGCAGGGTGAGCAGCACGTCCATGTCGTCCTGATCGGCCTCGGCGTGGTTCGTGTAGCAGATGTCCACCCCCATCGGCAGGCCGAGCAGCTTGCCGCAAAAGTGGTCCTCGACCCCGGCGCGGATGATCTGCTTGCCGTCGAACAGGTATTCCGGGCCGATGAATCCAACGACCGAATTGACCAACAGCGGCTGATATTCCCGCGCCACGCCGTAGGCCCGGGCCTCCAGTGTCTGCTGGTCGACGCCGTGATGCGCATCGGCGCTCAGCGCGCTGCCCTGGCCGGTTTCGAAATACATGACGTCGGTGCCGAGCGTGCCGCGCCCCAGCGCCAGCGCCGCCTCCCGGGCCTCCCGCAGCAGCGCGAGTGTCACGCCAAAGCTGCGGTTGGTGGCCT
Organism: Rhodospirillales bacterium; assembly: GCA_028288785.1. Classification (GTDB taxonomy): domain Bacteria; phylum Pseudomonadota; class Alphaproteobacteria; order Acetobacterales; family Acetobacteraceae; genus Plastoroseomonas. The sequence goes on from JAQGHV010000114.1 coordinate 6,153, forward strand.
CCGTGCCGCCGATCGACTGAAACACGAGATCGACCGGGGCGCCGCGCTCCATCGCGCGCAGCGTGGTGGTCACATGGCTCAGAACGCAGGTCTGGGTCGGGATCGCGAAGCGCTCCCGCACCATGTCGAGCATTTCCACCACGCGCATCACGCCCTCGACGTTGTCGGTCGCCGGGTTGACGCCGATCACGGCATCCCCGGCGCCCAGCAGCAGCCCATCGAGCAGCGACGCTGCGATGCCGCGGGGGTCATCGGTCGGGTGGTTCGGCTGGAGGCGGATCGACAGCGTCCCCGGCAGCCCGATCGTGTTGCGGAAGCGCGTGACCACGCGGCATTTCTGCGCCACCGCCACTAGGTCGGTGATGCGCATGATCTTGGACACGGCCGCCACCATCTCCGGCATCAACCCGCGTGCCAGCCGCGCCAGCACCGCGCTGTCCGCCGCCTCACCGAGCAGCCAGTCGCGGAAGCCACCGACGGTCAAATGCGAGACCGCCGCAAAGGCCGCCTGATCATGCCGATCGATGATCACCCTGGTGACATCGTCGGCCTCATAGGGCAGCACCGCCTCGTTGAGGAACACGGTGAGCGGCAGGTCCGCCAACGCCCGCTGCGCCGCCACCCGCTCCGCCGCGCTGCTGGCGGCTATCCCGGCCAGCGCATCGCCCGAACGCGCCGGCGTGGCCCGGGCCAGCAGCGTGGCGAGGTCCCCGAACACATACCGCGTGCCGCCAATGCCATGCGCGTAGGCCATGCCGCCCCCTCTGCCTGCGAAGAATGCCCGAGCCCTCTGCGTCTTGCCAGCGCGCCGCACCCGGCCGATGCTCTGGCCCAAGCGAGGAAACCATGCAGCAAGACACCATCGAACAACGACCCGACGCAGCCGCCGACTGGCCGGACCAGATCTACGATCTGCTCAAGCTGCACAACATCCGCCAGGTGGCCCTGGTGCCCGATGCCGGCCATTCGAGCCTCATCAAGCGCTGCCTGGCCGACAACGAGATGAAGGTCGTGACCCTGACCACCGAGGAAGAAGGCGTCGCTATGATGGCCGGCGCCTGGCTCGGCGGCGATCGCTCCGTGCTGCTCATGCAGTCCTCCGGCGTCGGCAACTGCATCAACATGCTCACGCTCTCGTCGATCCACCGCACGCCGATGCCGATGATCGTCACGATGCGTGGTGATTTCGGCGAGTTCAATCCGGCCCAGATCGCAATGGGCAACGCCACCCAAACCGTCCTCGAAGCCATGGGCACGCTGGTCAAGCGCGCCGACAACCCGGAAGACGTGGCCGCCACCGTCGACGCCACGCTGCGCATGGCTTTCAACACCTTCCGCCCGACCGCCACCCTGCTCGGCCAGCGCCTGCTCGGCGCCAAGACCTTCGGGAAGGACTAAAGCCATGCTCACAGCATCCGGAAAACTCGAACGCCGCGAACTCTGCCGCGCCGTCCTCACCGACCGCGGCGACATGCTCGTCATCGCCGGCCTCGGCGCCCCCGCCTGGGACATCACCGCCGTCGGTGACTGCGCCGAAAACCTGCCGCTCTGGGGCGGGATGGGGGGCGCTGCGATGATGGGCCTCGGCCTCGCCCTCGCCCAACCCAGCCGCCGCGTCCTCGTCATCACCGGCGATGGCGAAATGCTGATGGGCCTCGGCGCGCTCGCCACTATCGCGGTCACCCGCCCGCCCAACCTGTCCATCCTGGTGCAGGACAACGAACACTACGGCGAGACCGGCATGCAGGAGACCGCCACCAAGCACGGCGTCGACCTGGTCGGCATGGCCCGCGCCGCCGGCTTCGCCCGCACCATGCTCGTCACCAAACCCGAAGAAGTGCCGGCCCTCCGCACCGCCATCCACGCCATGAACGGCCCCCTCTTCGCACTCGCCAAGATCGACGCCGGAACCCTCCCCCTCGTCCTGCCGCCGCGCGAAGGCGCCTACCTGCAAGCGCGCATGCGAGAGGCGGTACTGGGTAAGGCGGCACACACGGCGTGAGGGTGTGGGGAGAAAGGCCAGGGGCGCTGCCCCTGGACCCCGCCAGGATCGTGTCGATCCTGGACCTCCCTTTGTTGGTTCTTGATGCGGCGAGGGGTAGTCCTTCGTCGAATGTATGCCGGGTTGGGGAGGGGGGCGCGTCGTGCGAGCAACCGTGATGCAGGGTGCACCAGGCGCCCCCCTCCCCAACCTGGCGCCCTCCCATGAAGCGTCGCCCTCCCAAATCCAGGGCCAACACACGCAGGGGCCCGGGGATCGGCGCGATCCCCGGCGGGGGTCTGGGGGCAGCGCCCCCAGCTTTTCTCGCCGCACCCTCATCGCTGCGTTCGCCGTCATGCCGAGTGCCGCCTTTGCGCAGCCGGCGTGTCGCACGTGTCGCGAGGGGGATTGGACGGCGTCGCGGCCGATCAGGCTCGTCGTGCCTTATGCGCCAGGCGGCAGCACGGATGTGACGGCGCGG